>CALJUK010000621.1 GCA_937975745.1 uncultured Planctomycetaceae bacterium
CTTCCTCCGCCGCAGCCGGATCAGCCGATTCATCATGGTCGGCTTCGCGGGGGCCGGTCTGCTTGCGCATACCGTCTACCTGTTTTACCGTTTCAAAGCGACGCACCTCCCTCCTCTACTGAGTTCCACGCACGACTGGCTGCTGGTACTTGCCTGGCTGGCCGTTCTCTTCTATTTGTTCCTGACGCTGATGGATCGCGATTTGGCGATTGGTGTGTTTTTGCTGCCAATCGTCCTGTTGTTGATTGTTTCGGCTCATTTCGTCAGTGATGTTCCCAATGCGGTCGTCGCCGGCGATGCAGTTGTCCGAGAACGGGCCATCCGCGCCTGGGGGATGCTGCACGCCTCACTGCTGGTTTTTGGGATGGCCTTTGTCATTCTGGCGTTGGTGCTCGGAATGATGTACGTCGTGCAACATTCCCGACTCAAGCATAAGCAGACTCTGTCTGAAGGACTCGCGCTACCGAGTCTAAGCCGATTAGCCCGCTGGAACTGGTGGGCGGTCGTGGTTTCGGTTCCCCTGCTGACACTAGGAATGGCGACCGGCGTGGGGTTGGGACTGTACAGTCAACGAGGGCCGGAGCCGGTTTCATTTTCCGACCCGGTCATCCTGGTCTATGGTGCCGTCTGGTCCGTGATGTTTGGTTTCTTCCTCTGGCTGACAAACACCGGCCGGCCAACAGCCAAGCAAGTCGCCTGGTTGACGATTTGGCTGTTCGGGTTTCTGCTGGTGACCGTCGTGGGGCTGCAGGTTTTGACCGGCGGTTTGGGTTCGTTTGACTCGTGGCATGCGTGTGTTGAGACGGTTCCGGCGACGTGGACGGTGTAACTCGATGACGCGATTCTTATCGCTACTGATGGGAGAGGGCACGCGGTGAATTTGCAGGTTGTCTACTGCAACCACCATACGGCGGATCTCAAGATCCGGGAACGGCTGGCATTTCCCAGTCCGGACGTGCTTCGCTGCGCCTACGAAAAACTGCATTCTGACTTCCCCGAAACCGAACTGGTCGTGATTTCCACCTGCAACCGGGTCGAGTTGTACACGGCACACGAGGATTCCGAGGGGGCCCCGACCCATCGGGATCTGGCCGAATTCTTCTCGTCGTTCCATCGCGTCCCGCTCAACGACTTCTTCGAAGACTTTATCGAGCGAACCGGTCCCGACGCCGTGCGGCATCTCTTTCAGGTGGCCAGCAGCCTGGACAGCATGGTGCTCGGCGAGCCACAAATCGTATCGCAGGTGAAAGAAGCCTATGAGTTCGCCCAGGCGAATGAGGTCTGCGGCCCATTGACGCATGCGTTGTTCCAACGGGCCATCCGTGTTTCGGGCCGGGTGCGAACGGAAACCCGCCTGGTGGAAGGCCGCGTCTCGATCGCCAGCGTGGCCGTCGGCGAGTTTGGCAAGAGCATCTTCGAACGGTTCGACAACAAGAACGTCCTGGTGATCGGCGCCGGCGAAATGGCCGAGGAGACGCTCGCCTATTTGAAGAACGAAGGGGTCGGCCGGATCATCGTGGCCAATCGCAGTCCCGAGCGGGCAGAGGCGTTGGCCGCACAGTTTGGCGGCCAGGCTCGGCCTTACGCCGATCTGGACGAGTTGATGTCACAGGCCGACGTCATTGTCAGTACCACCGGTGCCGACCGCCCGATTGTCGACGTGGCTCGGTTTCGTGCGCTGCGGCAACGTGGTCCTCGTCATCCCGTCTTCATTCTGGACCTGGGAGCCCCGCGCGACTTCGAGCCTGGCGTTGGGGAAGTCGACGACGACGTCTTCCTGTACGACATCGACGACCTGCGCAATACGTGTGAACGGAACCGGGCGGCGCGGCTTCGGGAAGTGGAAACGGCATTGGCGATTGTCGATGAAGAGACCGACCGCTTCATGCAGGAGGTCTACCACCGGGCCACCGGACCGATCATCAAGCAACTTCGCGAGCAATGGCACGAAGTGCGTGAAGAAGAAGTGGCTCGGCTGTTCAACCGACTGCAACACTTGGAAGATCGCGATAGGCGACTGATTGAAAAATCGATTGAGCAGATCGTCAATCGTCTGCTACATCCGCCATTGGAAGCGCTTCGGGACGAAGCCCGCGAAGGGACACCGCACGGCTTGCTGGACGCCCTCAAACGGCTGTTTCGCGTCGGTGAGTGAACCCGCAACGAGGCGCGCTCACAACTCGCTGACAGTGTCGGTAGAGATGCGGAAGCCGCAACAACAAGTCACCACCCGACGTCGAACCGTCGAGAGTCCCTCGCCAGATGGAACGACGTTCTGTCGCGGTATGACCCGGCCAACGCTGACTGATCGGCGTTTGATCGGGACACTTGCCATGGACGGTAACCCTGGTGAGCATTACTCAACCGGAGGGATGATTTCGTCGGCGAAGAGGCTCGGTAGAGTCTGGCGGCGGCGGATGAGTTCGGCCTTGCCGTCGCGAATCAACGCTTCGGCTGCGAGCGGCCGTGAGTTGTAATTACTGGCCATCACAAAGCCGTAGGCACCGGCACATTCCAGCACCAGGAAGTCCCCCACGTCGGCCTGCGGGAGCGAGCGGGTGCAGACATAGCCCCCTTCTTCCTGGGTGAAGATGTCGCCCGATTCGCACAAGGGGCCACCGACGACAACATCCTGCAAGGGCCGATCAGTCGTGCTGCCGTTCTTGGGGCAGATCGAGATGGGATGGTGGGCACCGTACAAGATCGGTCGGGCCAGATCGTTGAAGCCGGCATCGACAAGATAGAACGTGTTCCCCCCCATCTGCTTGATGGCTCGAATCTCGGCGACCAGGTAGCCGCTTTCGGCCACGAGGTATCGCCCCGGTTCGATCTCCAGGCTGATGGCGTGTCCGAACTTCTCTTCCAGTCGCTTTCGCGAGCCATCCCAAATCTCGAAGTAGGCGTTCAAGTCGACAAAGCTTTGATCGGGTCGATAGGGAATTGGCAGGCCACCTCCGGCAGAGATCGTCCGGATTGTCGGGCCGATGACTGCTGCGGCCTGTTCCATGGCGGTCCCCACCTGGGAGAGATGCTCCAGGTCGGTTCCCGAGCCGATGTGCATGTGCAGGCCGTCGATCGTCAATTGTGAGCGTGCGGCCCGCTGCTTACAGTCTTCCAGCTGCGTATGCCAGATGCCGTGCTTGGATTGGTCACCTCCCGTGTTCGTCTTGCGGCTGTGACCGTGTCCGAACCCCGGGTTGATCCGCAAGGTGATCGATCGTCCGGGAGCCCGTTCTCCCAGTTGATCGATCATGTCCGGAGAGCCGACGTTGACGGCGATCCCGTGTTCCACCACCAGGTCCAACGCCGTGCTGTCGAAGATGTCGGCGGTGTAAACGATGGGAGCCGGTTCACCCGTGGTCGAGTAGCCAGCCGCGATCGCCCGCAGAATTTCACCAGCACTCACCGCGTCGACCAAGACGCCACGACGCCGGACGAAATCGAGAATTGCCAGGTTCGAGCTGGCCTTCTGAGCGTACCGGATTGCGTCGAACGCCTGCAGGTCGGCAATCCGTTCGGCAATGGGGGCGGCATCATAAAAGTATGTCGGTGTCCCGAACTCGGCCGCAAGCCGCGGAATCGAAACGCCGGCAATCTCGTGGCGGACCACTGGGAATTCACGGATCATCGGCATGGCTGGCTCGGCTCGAAAAAAGGGCTGGGATAAAACCAATTGGTCGTGACAACAACTCCAGCAGACCGGGCACTGCCAGACCTGCGACTGATTTCGTGTCGAAAAACGAGCGGCGGGCCGCAAACCAAGTTCTTCAACTCGAAAACGAAAGCCTGACGAAGTGCTAGGCCGACGCGACGCGGTGTTTGGCAAGGAGCTCGGCAATCTGGACGGCGTTGGTGGCGGCCCCTTTCCGCAGGTTGTCGCTGACGCACCAGAACGACAGTCCGTTTGGATGGGACAGGTCGCGGCGGATGCGGCCGATGAAGACTTCGTCACTCCCGGTGCTGGTCGACGGGAGGGGATACTCGCCGGCAGCCGTATCATCGAGGACTGTAATCCCCGGGAAGGCGGAAAACAGTCTGCGGGCTTCCTCGGGAGAAATCGGCCGTTCTGTCTCGACGGTAATTGTTTCGCTGTGGCCGTTGGCTACAGGGATGCGGACACAGGTGGCGTTAATCTGAATCGTGTTGTCGCCCAGAATTTTGCGAGTCTCGTAGACCATCTTGAGTTCTTCACTGGTGTAGCCATCTTCCTTCGGGCTGCCAATCTGCGGAATTGCGTTGAATGCAATCGGATGCCGAAACGCCTGGTCGGTGTATTGTTCGCCTTCGAGACGCGCTCTGGTTCCATCTTCGAGGTCACGGATTCCCTGCACTCCGGCTCCGCTGACGGCCTGGTAGGTGCTGACGATGACTCGCCGGACCTTGGCCACGTCGTGCAGCGGCTTGAGCGCCATCACCATCTGTGTGGTGGAACAGTTGGGGCTGGCGATAATTCCCTTGGCCTGCAATGCCGCCTCGGGATTGATCTCGGGAATGACCAAAGCCACGTCCGGCTTCATGCGCCAGTAGCCCGATTCGTCGATGACGACCGCGCCCGCTTCAACGGCCGAGGGAAGATATTCGGCGGCGATGTCGTCGGGTGTGCTGGCAATGACCAGGTCGACACCCTCAAAAGAGTCTTTCGTGAGTGGTTCGATCGTGTGCGTCTGGCCGTTGAATTCCAGCGTCTGGCCGGCACTGCGGGCGGATGCCAGAAATCGGAAGCGGCCTGCCTCGAACTTGCGGTCCTGCAGTAACTGGATGATGATTCGACCGACCGCTCCGGTCGCGCCCACGATCGCCACTGTCTCAAACACGAAAGAATCTCCCTTGAGCTGACTCTGACTGGGGCCACGGCCACGGAATCTCCGCACGTACTGCGATCCCCGAATGCGCGTGCTTAACTCGTGTTGCGTCACTTGATCGTTCTTGCGTTCAGAAACGAGGATCGCAAGGCCAATCGGCCTCCAACAGCGTTCTGCAACCCAAGACCGAAGGTCTGACAAAGCACTATAACGGCCTGAAAGCGGTCGATTCAATCAACCGGGGCAGAATCGCCAGCCGGCAATTGGCATTCGGCACGACCTTTCGTTTTTGCTCTCAGCCGGTTAGCTTCGTACTTCGCGTAGCATGATCGACAATTGGCGGGCGATCAGGACGTCGTGGAAGAACGACGCGGACCAACGATTTGGAGGGGGACACAGCCGAAGTGAACGAGGTTCTCTCGCAACTCGACTATGCGGTCATCGTCGTGTATCTGATTGGCACGCTCGGGCTGGGTGTGTGGATCGGGCGGCGGGTGCACACCGGCAGAGACTTCTTTCTGGCGGGGCGATCCCTTCCCTGGTGGGCCGTCGGGCTGTCTCTGGTCGCGACAGACATTGGCGGGACAGACATCATCGGTGTGGGCGGGGCCGCCTATCGGCACGGTTTGGCGGTGGCGAACTTCGAGTGGATCGGTTGCGTCCCCGCGATGATTCTGGCCGCCTTCGTGTTCGTACCCTATTTCTACCGAACAGGTTTGTACACCGTTCCGGAATTCATGGAACGCCGCTATAACGCCGGTGTCCGAGTCCTGCTGGCCGGCTGCTGGCTCGTCTTTATGGCGTGCAACCTGGGCGTCATGCTGCTCGCTTCCGCCAAGTTAATGACGCAGACATTCGGCTGGAATGTGGAGCTTTGCATCTGGGTGACGGCCTTGTTCGTCGGCTTCTACACCGTGGTGGGGGGCCTGGCAGCCGTCGTTTACACCGACGTCATCCAGTGCACCGTGATGATTGGTGGCTGCCTGCTGGTCCTGGTCATGGGACTGGTCGATGTCGGCGGCCTGAGCGGATTGCAGGACGCCCTGGACGCGCATCAGCGGAGAGAGTTGGAGCGGGAGTTGGCAGTCGCCACAGCGGTCGACGATGAGGCTAACACGGCGAGACCGGTTGCAATCGACCCAAAGCGGCTGGCGATGGCCCGGCGGGCACAGACCGAACTAATTGTCCCGGTCCAGGCCGATTCCCCTTTTCCCTGGCCTGCGATTTACTTCGGACTGGCATTGGTTCTG
>CALJUK010000622.1 GCA_937975745.1 uncultured Planctomycetaceae bacterium
AGGGGAACATCTTCCATCTGCGTCAGTTCCAGCCAGCCATGCGAGCCCCAGATCTTGATGTGGGAATGATAACCTCGGTCGAGATAGTAACCGGAAGTCATCGTTCCGAAAGTGTTGTTGTCGAACTGAAGCGAGACCGCAGCCGAGTCCTCGACTGTGATCGCTTCCCCGCCGACATTGCCCGCGAACCCGGTGACGGCGTTGGTCTTCGACCCGGTAATCAACATGGCCAGGTCCAACCAGTGAATCCCCAGCCAAATCAAATGTCCGCCACCGGCCCGTTGCTTGTCGGCATACCAGCTCTGGTGGTAGGCAGGACTTGTCAGCCGGGTGTGGTCCGCGATGATGTGCATCTCGAGCCCGTAGACCTGTCCGATGTCGCCCGAATGGACGAGTTCCTTCGCTTTAAGAACCGGCTTGTTGATTCGATTGGCCAACGCCAGCATTAGATGCAAATGCTTGCTGTCGGCCGTTCGAACAAGTTCCGCGAAGTCGGCCGCCCGGATGCAGGCGGGCTTCTCCGTCAGGACATGGCAGCCGGCTTCGAGGCAGTCGGCAATGACGGGAGGAGACGCAACCGCTTCCTGCGTGACGACAGTCATCTGCGGAGCGAACTCTTTCAGCAGTGTCCGGTGGCTGGCGTAAGTCTTCTGGAGTTTGTCTCCCAGAATCTTCTGCGCCATCTCGAAGTGCTGACCGCTTGGATCGGCGACCGCCACACTGCTGGCTGTTGCGGAGGATTTGAGTCCCTCCAGATAGGCCGACACATGCGCGCCGGTTCCGGCCGTGATCAATCCGACTCGAATCCCATCCGGCATGTGCTACCTCACGTGTCTATTCGCGCTCACCCGATCGCGCGGTTGATGACGTTGGCGGTAATTTGCTGGACGCGGGGGTCGGGGCCGTGCGGGCGGCTCCAGTGCGACCAGGGAAGCATATGTCCCGGCGGCGAGGAGAGGTCCTGACACCAGAAGATGGTTGACGCGTTGAACACGAAATTCCCCTTCGGACCGGGATAGATCGTGGCCGTCCATTGCTGCGGGCGTTCGCCCCCCTGGAAGGCTGTCCCGCCAGCGACGACTTCCAGACCGGCGAGGTCTTCCGGGGGATCGCCGTGGTATTCCCAACCGATCAGCCCCGGAATGCGATCTCCGGGTTTCATGCCGGTTCCCTGGAAGATCCAATGATCGGGCTTTGTGACAACCCAGTCGCCTCCGCCGTTGACCGGATCGACGTTGCGGGCTCCCATCAGGTAACCCTCGTCCGGGCCCCGTTCGGGGAACGGACCGTGTTGCTTCTCTCTGTCGACTGCGTATTTGTAATCGCCGCCGTACGGTCCGCCGCGGAACATGATCCGGTTGGGCATTCCGTTGGCTCCGTCGCGCATCGGTGTGACCCAGCAGACGGAATTTCCGGAGAAGAACATCAAGTTGACACCCGCGTCGCGGAGTGCGACGGCCGAGTTGTACGCGCGGATGTCCCAGTATTCATCATGCCCATTGCTGATGAAGGCCTTGCATTTAAGGGCTCGGTCCGGCGTGAGCATGTCGCTATTGCCGCAGTACGTGACGTCATAGCCGTTCTGTTCGAGCCAATACGCGAATGGGAACTCGAAGCACAGCCACTCCCCGCTGCCAATCGATTGCGGGTTCTCGTAAATCTGAGCGTACTTGGCGTAGGGACGATCAAAACTGACGTCGGCCCAGGGCCCCTGATTCCCCTGGGGAGCCGTGTAGACCGAATAGTCGTCTGGCCAACGGTTGTAGGCCTGCCAGGTGTTGTCCGAACACTGCAACAAGACGTCGGCACGGCGGTCGTCCGTCACGATGAAGACGACATAGCTTTGCCAGTACGGCTGGTCCGATTTCGCTGGCAGAGTTGTCAGTCGGCCGAGATACACACCGCTGACCCAATCGTCCGGAATGGTGATAGACGTTGACGGTTCCCACCGGGCCTCCCGCAGACGGCGCGGGCCGACCTCGGGCGTCGGTTGCGACCCGCCGT
>CALJUK010000623.1 GCA_937975745.1 uncultured Planctomycetaceae bacterium
CTTAAACACCGACGAAACATCGGAGGCGGCCATTAAACTCCGCAGCATTTCGTTGCCGGTCTCAGTTGTATTCCTGGTCCTGGTGCTCGTCAGTTGGGCGGCGCATTCCCCCAGTGAAGACCCGCTGGACACACGCAACACCCCACAACCCCCCGACGTGTCTGGCATTGTTGCCCAGGTGAACACGGCCTTGGCCGAACACTGGGAGTCCGTCCCTGTCTCTCCGGCGGGGCCAGCCGACGATCTGACGATCTTCCGCCGTCTGTCGCTCGCGTTGCACGGCACGATTCCCTCTTTGGAAGAGATCCGGCTGTTTCAGGAAGATGCCCGCCCCGACCGTCTGGCTCATTGGACGGCCATGCGTCTGGCGGACGACCGTTTCGCCAACTACTTCGCAGAACGCCTCGCCCGGGCCTTTGTCGGCATCGAGCAGGGGCAGTTCATCGTCTATCGCCGCGATCGCTTCACTCGCTGGCTGTCGGAAGGTCTTCAACAGAATCGACCGTACAACGAACTGGTCCGGGAAATGATCACGGGGGAAGGCCTCTGGACTGACTCCCCGGAAAGCAACTTCGCCACGTCGACAGTCATTGATGGCCGCTTTGACGAAGAAAAACTGGCGGGGCGAAGCGTCCGGGCGTTTCTTGGACAGCGAATCGACTGTGCCCAATGCCACAATCACCCGTTCGACCACTGGAAACAATCGGAGTTCCGTGGACTGGCCGCCTATTTCGGTCAGTTGGGTCTGACGCCCGTTGGAGTGCACGACAGACCGTCGCAGGATTACACGGTACCAACCGTCGACAACGACGGCAGCGAGGTGGTTGCACCGGCTGTTCCCTTCCACCCCGAGTGGTTGCCCACTGACGGAAGCCGTCGCGAGAAGCTCGCCACCTGGATCACCCACCCGGAGAACTCGCGATTCTCCCGTGCCATCGCCAACCGTGTCTGGGGCCTGATGCTTGGCCAACCGTTCCACACACCGGTCGATGATCTCCCCGATCCGGACGTTTCGCTCCCGGTGCTCGATCTGCTGGCCGAAGACTTCGCAGAGAACGACTACAATCTTCGCCGGCTGATTCACGCCATCGCCGCCACCCAGGCGTTCCGCATCAGTTCCCGGTACACCAGCGACGACGCACGTGACCTGGCAGCCGCAGAACAGAGCTGGGCCGTCTTCCCACTGACACGACTTCGTCCAGAACAGGTCATCGGCTCGATGCTGCAAGCGACGTCTCTGAAGACGATCGACCAGAACTCCCATTTGCTGGTCCGTGCCCGCCGTTTCTTTCAGGAACGAGACTTTGTCGACGAATACGGTGACCCGGGAGCTGACGAACTCACCGAACAGACCGGAACCGTCCCGCAGGCGTTGCTACGAATGAACGGCCGCTTTTCCGCCGAATCTTCCAGGTCGACACCCTTCTCTGCAGCCGGCCGCGTGGCGGGACTGTCTCCGGACGAGAATTCCTGCCTGGAGGCCTGCTATCTGGTTTGCCTGACACGGCTGCCCAGCCAGGACGAGCGGGAACACTTTCTGCCGCTGCTGCACGCTGCGAAGAAGCGAGGTCGGCAACGGATCGTCGAAGACGTTTTCTGGGCGCTCTACAACTCTCCGGAGTTCTCATGGAATCATTGAGTCGCCTCGACATGCACACAACGGGAGACGCCATGAATTCGCTGACAGCTCTCCACGATGGCAGCCTCAAGTCCCAGTCGGGTGTCGTCGGAGAAGTCGCCTCCCGCAGAGAATTTCTCCGCCGGTCGACGGCCTGGGGTGTGTCCTTTCTGCTGCCGGCCATTGCACCCCGGCTGGCGCGGGGGACCGAACGGCCACGGTCGCTGCTGACGATTTGGCTGGGTGGTGGTCCCAGCCAGCTGGAAACCTGGGATCCTCATCCGGGAACAAACATCGCCGGGCCAACTCGGGCGATCGACACTTCGCTCCGCGGAGTTCAATTCGCAGAACACTTTCCACGAACGGCAGAGCAGGCTCACCTGGTCTCCGTCATCCGCTCGCTTGTCTCGAAGGAGGGAGACCACGAACGGGGAACGTATCTGGTCAAGACAGGCTATCGGCCCGATCCGACTGTGGTGCACCCCAGTCTGGGGGCCATCATCGCACACGAGCGACCCAATCCGGAACTGGAAATTCCCCAGTACATTGCTTTGCTGAGCGAACAGCGGGCCGTTCGCGGGGGCTACCTGGGGGCCGACTTCGATGCGTTTCGCATTTACGATCCGGGCAGCAGCCTTGCCAACATGCGACCGCGTGTCGGCAATGACCGACAGCAGAAGCGGTTGTCGCATCTGGCGGCCGTCACGCAATCGTTTCGGCGGGGTCGATCGCAACAACTCGATGATTCGCTTCATCAGCTGACAATCGAACGGGCTCTACAGATGATGACCAGCGAACAGTTGCAGGCCGTCAATCTCGACAACGAGCCCCAGTCCGTGCGTCAATCGTACGGCGAGACACGCTTCGGGCGGGGTTGCCTGGTCGCCCGTCGGTTAATCGAGACAGGCGTGCGGGCCGTCGAAGTGTCGTTGTCCGGCTGGGACACTCACGCCAACAATTTTGAAGGGCACGCGAACCAGGCGGCCATTCTCGACCCGGCGTTGTCCACTCTGCTGCGCGAGTTGGAGGAACGGGACCTGCTGGAATCGACCGTGGTCCTCTGCATCGGCGAGTTCGGGCGGACGCCGCGGATCAATCCACTGGAAGGCCGAGATCACTGGCCGACAGGATTTTCGGCATTAGTGGGAGGGGCGGGCCTGCAGAGTGGGGTCGTGATTGGCGAAACCGATCCCACAGGCCAGTCGAAACAACCGACCAGCCCGGTCAACGTCACCGATCTGCTGGCAACGGTCCTCTCCGTCGTGGGAATTGACGGGCAGCAAGAGATGATTTCGCCGATCGGACGACCGCTGGCAATTTGTCCCGGAACACCGTTGGAACAATTGCTGGCCACGTAGTCGGGCGGCAGGACCGACCGGCCGGCTGCTAGACAACCCGGGCCGACCCACTAGAATACTGTTCTGACTTTAGCTTTCCGTGCCCAGCGTACCACGAGCTGCGCCCACATTCCCCCTGAACAGCCTGTGACAGGTCTACGCCTCGGATGACCGGCCCCGAATCCATCCCCCATCCACCCTTCGCACGCGCGGCGATTGCCGGAATCGGGCTGCTCGGCGGTTCATTGGCGGCCGCCATCAAGGCTCGCAACCTGGCCGATTGCGTGGTCGGGATTGGTCGAAATGTCCACCGGTTGAAAGCGGCCCAGGATGCCGGCCTGATCGACACATTCGCCACGGAAGCGACTGCTGTGGCTGATGCCGAGCTGATTGTCTTGTGCACTCCCGTCGAGCACATTGTCCGTGAGCTTTCGGAATTCGCGACACATTGCCGGCCGGGAGCGCTCATCACCGATGTGGGAAGCGTCAAACGAAGCATCGTGGCCGCCGGAGATCGGCTTTCCCCGGGAATCCACTTTATCGGCGCCCACCCGTTGGCCGGCTCCGAGAAGCAGGGGTTCGAACACGCCGATGCGAGTTTATTCGAACGTCGGCTGTGCGTACTGACACCGTCGGCAAACACTCCCGAAGCCGCGGTGAATCAGGTTCGGGCGTTCTGGTCGGCTGTCGGAATGAAGACTCGTATCATGTCTCCGGAAGGACACGACGAGGCCTTGGCGGTCACCAGCCATCTGCCGCATCTGACCGCCGCAGTCTTGGCCGGCAGCCTCCCGGCGGAATATCGCGACCTGACAGGAACAGGATTCCGGGACACCACACGCATCGCCGCGGGCGACCCCGAGTTGTGGGTCCAGATACTGTTGAGCAACGATGACTTTCTGGCCGCATCGCTCGACAGAATACGGCAACATTTGCAAGAGTTTCAATCGGCCGTCCAACGCCGGGACGCAAATGCGTTGCGAGTGTTGTTGCAACAGGCCAAGGCCAACCGAGACGCGTTGGAGTAGTCGACCGGCCGACCGGCCGTCATCGACTCGGAACGTGAGAAATCAACATAATCACTCATTCAATACGAACGCTCGACAGAAGAAGCGAGATTGGGACCTGACATGTTGTGGGAAGTCGAGATTCGTCCGCGACCACAGTTGATCGATCGGGAAGCCGATCGCGTGCTGCAAGAATGCCACCTGTTGGGTGTCAGCTCGATCACCGAGATTCGTTCGGCCCGTTCGTTTCTGTTAGAAGGGGCGATCTCCCGAGAAGACGTCGACCGTGCCGCTGGTGAGCTGTTGGTCGACTTCGTCGTCGAGACGCACAGTGTGCACTGCCTCAGCAACGGACAGCAGCCCAGCCCGCATGGAAGCTCCTTCGGTGACGAGCCAACCGATGAT
>CALJUK010000624.1 GCA_937975745.1 uncultured Planctomycetaceae bacterium
TGGGAGGCGGCGCTTCGGTCTACTACGTTCTCAAAGGCCAGAAACAGCGAACGGCCTTGGCCTACGAAATGACAGCACCAACATTGCCCGTCGGCACACTCCCCCGCACGAAACCTCGACCGGAAGGGGGACGCCGACCAGCCGCCAAACGGCCAGCCGGAAAACCGGCCGCCCCCACCGGCGAGGGTGCTGCCGGTCAGCCGCCACAACGTCCGGCCCGCCCGCGACCGCCTCAGGCCAAACCGGGGGAAGGCGGCAACCCGGGGCCAACGGCCCAGCGTCCGCGGCCCAAACGTCCGCCCGGTCCGCCGCAGCCACCTAAGTCGGAGTAACGTCGACCGCACTGTGGCCGACCGCAGCATCACGGAAACAAACAATCCGAATTCGCGATCGTCCGCAGAGAATTTCGAATACAAAGACTTTTTGAACACAGCAACTTTTCGAAAACAGCGACATTTCGAATCACGTACGAGAGGTTCCCATGTCCCGCAGCAATCTCGCAGTCATCGGTGGACAAAGCATGTTTTGCAGAGACCGATAATCTGCGGCCTTCGTGGCGTTCGCATTCACACTCGTTCTCGTGGGCCTCAGTTGGAACAGCCGATCCGCATTCGCGCTGGATGTCGTCTACCGCAAGAGCACGTCTTCGCCGGCTCAGGGAGAACTCTCTGAAGCAACCAAGACGCAGGTCACCCTGAAACGGAAGATTGGCGAACCGGAAGTCATCCCGGTCAACGACATCATCGATATCCGGTTCGATGGCGAACCTACCAAGCTCAATCTGGCCCGCAACGCGGCCCAGGCCGGCCGCTACGACGTGGCCTTGGAGACCTACAACGCCGTTCTGACGGACATTCCTGCCAACGCCGAGGTGCTGCGGACTGACGTCGCCTTTCTGATCGCGCGAGCCAATGCCAAGATTGCCCAGGGTGATCCCTCGAAGATTGACGCCGCCATCAAAGGGTTGGAATCCTTCCGTAGTGCTCATGCCGGTAGTTTCCGCGACTTCGAAGCACTCCACCTTCTAGGCGACCTGTATCTGCAAAAGGAAGACTTCGCAAACGCCCAAGCGATGTTCACCCTGTTTGGACAAGCCCCCTGGCCTGAATACCAGGTGGCAGCACAGTCGGCCAATGCCGACATTCTGCTCCGCCAAGGGAACATCGATGGCGCACTGTCGGCGTACGAAGCGGCCATTTCCGCCCCGGCAAAATCGCCGGCCGAACAGGCCCAGCGATACAACGCCATGCTGGGAAAAGCCAATTGCCTGATTCGCAAGCAGCAGCTCGAACCGGCATTAACTGTCACGCAAACGGTTATCGACGAAGCCCCCGTGACCGACCCGGCGGTCCTGGCGACTGCCTATCTGAGGCAGGGAGATTGCCTGCAGCAACTGGGACGCACCTACGAAGCATTGATTGCCTATCTGCATGTCGATGTCCTCTTCTCGCACGAGAAAGCACTGCATGCCGAATCGTTGTACCATTTGACACAACTCTGGGGAGCCGTGGGGAAGCCGGACCGGGCCGCCGACAGCCGGGCCATGCTGGAATCGGATTACCCCAATAGTCCCTGGGCTAAAAAGTTGACTGCCGGAACAAGCGGCTAAGTCGTTTGTGAATGCAATTCGAACAAGAACATGACCGCCGGGCACTGGATTCGCATTCGCTGCCCGGGTTAGAATGCCGGACTTCGACCACGTGTTGCGTTGACCTCGAATCGACCGGTGACCAGACGAGAAACCAGCGGCCAACAAACCGCTGACCACTCGGCATGCTCCGTGATTCGAGACCTGACAAGGCACAAGCACTTCGTCCATGGTTTCATGTCGCGGACGGGTGGAAGACAGTGCGAAATTCTCGAATTTTCGTGCGAATGGCTTCTGTCCGATCTATGACATCCGGATTGGGCCAGTCTGAATTTGACAGCCCTGACAAGTCACTGAGCAACTGCCGATTAAGGCCTTGGATCTACGACGACGGGAGAGAACTTCGATGCGGACTCTGTTTCAACTGGAGAGTGCATCCCCCCAACGGGGATGGGGATCCTTCACGCACTTGATTCTGGCGCTTCTGCTCGGAGCAGTCTTGCTGACGACGGCGGGCGTAGCCCGTGCCCAGCAGCCGGCCGAAGAAGCGGCACCTGCCGCGGCAGAGCCTGCTGCGGCTGCACCAGCGGCCGCGGACGAGGCGGCACCGGTGAAGTCGGAAAGCTTCCTCGCCTGGATGATTCGCGCCTCGGGGATCTTCGGTTTCATCCTGCTGCTGTTGTCGTTCGTGATGGTGGCCCTCATCATGATGAACGTGTTGCAGGTCCGCCGCGAAAACCTTCTGCCAACCGCCTTCATCGAAGCCTTCGAGCAGAAGATTGCCGCCAAAGACTACCAGGGGGCCTACGAAATTGCCCGCACCAACGAGTCGTTTGTCGCCCGCGTTCTGGCAGCCGGCCTCAGCAAGCTCAACCGGGGCTACAACGAGGCAATCGAAGGGATGCAGGAAGTCGGCGAAGACGAAAGCATGAGCATGGAGCACAAGCTCAGCTACCTGGCATTGATCAGTTCGGTCGCTCCGATGATCGGCCTGATGGGAACCGTCTACGGTATGATTTTGAGCTTCCAGACGATCGCGAATTCTCCGACGCAGCCCAAGCCGGCTGAGTTGGCCGACGGTATTTCGACCGCCCTGTTCACCACTCTGGAAGGTCTGACCGTGGCCATCCCCGCCATTGTGTTCTACAGCATCCTCCGCAACCGAGCGTCCCGTTACACGCTGGAAGTCGGCATGATCAGCGAAGGCCTGATGAGCCGGTTCTCCACCGTCGGTAAGCAGCAGTAAGACCGCTGGTCCGAGCGAGTTTCCGCCGACCCATTATTTCGCAGAGCATCTCCGATGAAGATCGAACGCAAGAAAGCTGAAGTGGCCGAAGTCGACATGACACCCATGATCGACATCGTGTTTCAGTTGATCGCCTTCTTCATGGTGATTACCAACTTCGAACAGACCCAGGCCGACGAACGCGTCAAACTTCCTAAAGATCAGCTGGCCAAGCCGGCCGAAGTCAAGCGGGAAGAAGAGATGACTTTGAACGTGGGCTTCATCCGCAATCTTGAAGGAGAGAAGCAGTCGGACGCGCTCGTCTTTTATGCCAGCGAAGAGATTCCCGTGCTGCAGTTCAAGGACAAGCTGCTCCAGGAAGCCCGTATCTACAAACAGAAGGGGCAACCGGTCGGCGACGTCTCGGTCATTATCCGGGCCGATGCCGAAGTCCCCACCGGACTGGTCCAGGAACTGATGAAAATGTCGCAAGAAGCTGGCTTTACCAAGTTCGCACTCTCAGCGACGCAAATTACCGACTAACCCGGGAAACCCGCATCTGGTTGTCGTAAACAGTCGACACAGCATCGGATTTCGCCCGCCTCACCGTACGATTTGCATATGCCATCATGAAAATTCGCAAACGTTCGAACAATGAAAAGATCGAAGCCCAGATGGCGCCGATGATCGACGTCGTCTTCCAGTTGCTCATTTTCTTCATGCTCACGCTGAAGATCATCGAGCCAGAAGGGGACTTCAACATCAACATGCCAATTGGGGCCCCGTCGCAAGCCAATCCGGACCAGCCGCTACTCCCGGACATCAAAGTTCGCTTGAGAGCCAACGAGGACGGCACGCTGCAGCAGCTTTCGCTCGGTCGATCAAATCTCGGCAGCGACGCCCGGGCTTTCGATCGGTTGAATATGGAAATCCTGAAGATGATCGGTCGGCCTGGAAATCCGCTGACCAAGGACATGGAAGTGGAGATCGAGGCGGACTACAACCTGCACTATGGCAACGTCATCCAGGCAGTCGGCGCCTGCACGGGCCGGCTTGACTCGCGGAGCAAGAAGATCGTCCGCTACGTCGAGAAGATCAAATTCGCCCCACCCAAGCGCCCCGCCGGCTAGTCCGCATTGCGCACTCATCCCGAGAGCGTCGGGAATTCTCAACTCCACGCCGTACAGCGATTTGTCGAATCTCGTCCCTGCAGGTCTACCCGCGAGGATGGCACTTCTGATGCACCGCCTTCAAGCGGCTGTGTTCCACCTGGGTGTAGATCTGTGTGGTGGCAATACTGGCGTGACCAAGCAGTTCCTGCAGCGCACGAATCTCGGCGCCTCCAGCCAGGAGATGGGTCGCGAAGCTATGCCGCAAAGTGTGCGGACTGACCACGCTGCTGCAGCCGATGCGTGCCGCGTACTTCTTTACCAGAGTCCAGATATCGATTCGTGAGAGCGGATTTCCGCGACGTGTTGCGAACACGTATTCGCTGTCATTGACCTGCGTCAGCAAAGGTCGTTCGCGCTGCAAATACGCTTCCAAGGCGGACCGGGCCACCGGATTCAGCGAGACCAGTCGCTCTTTATTCCCTTTTCCGAGGCAACGGCAGTAGCCCTCTTCCAACTGCACATCGGAGAGTTTCAGGCCAGCCACTTCCGATGCCCGGCAGCCGGTCGCATACAGCACCGCCAGGACAGCCCGATCCCTTAATCGAAACCGGTCGTCCGTAGTCGGTGCTGCCAGCAGTTCGTCGACCTTCTCGGGGCTGAGAACCTTCGGCAGATACTTCCATAACTTGGGAGAGTTGACCAGTTCGACGACGCTCTCGGGCAGAATCTCTTCCAGCACGAGATACCGGAAATACATTTTGATGCTGACCAACTGTCGCGCCTGCGTGGATGGTGCCAGACCACGCTGCGTCAAAAATTCCAGGTAGCGCGTGATCTGTGCAATGGAGATCTGCTGGACGGGAAGGCTGACGTGCTGCTTGTACCACCCGCAAAACTGCACGAGATCGCTACGATACGCCGCCCGCGTGTTGGTCGACATACCGCACTCGGCATCCAGATAGTGCATAAACTCGCCGAGATGACGAGCCAGATCGGACGAACCTTTCGTCGCGACTGCCGTAATCGACGGTGGTCGTTTGCGAGGCGGCATACTGGTTTCCGCAAGGACAAACTGAAATGGTTCCCGCTGGGACCGCCCGAACTTTCGTCTCGGTCAGGGACCGCCCGAAGGAGTTCTCTCTTCTCCGCAATCCCGGTGCCGACTTTGGTGAGCGGTGTCCCCGTGGTCGGCACAACGATCCCGCGCAAGAGACACGGGCTGACGAGTCTTCCGTTTCACCCGGCCCGAGCGCCGGAATCGCAGCGCGCACGAATTCCTCCAATGAGGATCGTCCAGGAAGGCCAGCCGGCTTGATGGGAAGTCCGGTTAGCACAATCCGACCGCTTGCAACGGGCATTTTCCGGCGATAAACGCCGTCGACGAGTGGGCATCTTGCAACATGACAGAAAGGCACTGACCGTCCCCTCCCCCAGAGACACTCACCACGGTCCCCAGTCCGTACCGCGGATGCCGAACACGCATCCCGACACGATAAGGCCCCGTTTTGGCCGCTCGAACCTCTTTTTCGACGGCCGGCAACTTGGGCCGCGCAGGCCAGCCTTCGGCCTGCAGCTTGCGGCCTGACTCGGCAGGGGGCAGCTTGAGCGGGCGTTCCGCCATGAAGGAGTTAATTCGGCCGGTCGGGTCGAAATCCAACCCGGAAGAATCCCGATGCTGCAGCTTCATTTCTGACAGAAAGTCACTGGGAACGGTCCGCAGTGATCGCCCGCGGAACTCGCGGCAGTACGTGTGCGTCAGATACAGCCGCTCTTTGGCCCGTGTCATTCCAACAAACAGCAGCCGGCGTTCTTCCTCGATCTGGCTGTTATCACCGGCCCGCAATGACCGCTCGTGAGGCAGCAGGTTCTGCTCGACGCCCACGATAAACACCACGGGAAATTCGAGCCCTTTCGCCGCGTGCAGGGTCAGCAGCGTCACCTGCCCACTGGCGTCGTCCAGCGAGTCGACTTCACCCGCCAGGCTAACCGACTCCAGGAAGGCTTCCAGCTGGTGTCCTTCTTCGGCCGTGCGATCGTACTGTCGCGCCGCCGTCAGTAGTTCTTCGACATTCGACAGCCGTTGCACGTCCTGCTCGGAACTGCTCGAACGGAGCAACTTGCCATACCCGGTCCGGTCGAAAATCTGCCGCAGTAGTCCTTCGACACTTCCTGCATCAGCCAGACTAAAGCCATTCATCAGTTCCGCAAACGCCGCCAGTCGTTTGGCGGCTCGCGGGGCAAGATCCGGATGCCGCTCGGCCTGGGCAGCCGCCTCCAGCAGAGTCATTCCCTCAGCGTCGGCCCACCGTATCAAGCGCTGCTGCGTGGACTTGCCGATTTCTCGTTTCGGCACGTTGACAATCCGCAGGAAGGCCAGCCGATCGGCCGGATTATGCACCAGTCTGAGGTAACCCAGCATGTCTTTGACTTCGGCCCGATCAAAGAAGGCCACACTACCCGAAATTTGATAGGGGACCTGTTCGCGGGCCAACGCCCGTTCGAGTGTCCTTGAGAGGGCATTGACTCGATAACAAATCGCCACGTCCGACCAGCGATAACCCTCGTCCGTCACCAGCCGGCGGATCTGTCCGGCAATCTCGTCGGCTTCCTGCTGCTCGTCCTGGTAGAAGTGCATCTCGACAGCGTGACCGTCGGGTTTGTCTGTCTTCAACAGCTTCGCCTTGCGGCGGATATTGTGCGTGATGAGTTCATCGGCGGCACGAAGAATGTCCCGCGTGCTGCGGAAGTTCTCTTCCAGCCGGACGACCTGCGCATCGGGAAAGTCTCTCTCGAACCGCAGAATGTTTTCGATTTGGGCTCCCCGCCATCCGTAGATCGACTGGTCCGGATCCCCGGTAACACACAGGTTGGGATAGTCCTGCGAAAGCCCCAGCACAATCCGGTACTGCGCCAAGTTGGTGTCCTGGTATTCGTCCACTAGGACATAGCGGTAATGCTCGTCGAGTTGCTGTCGCAGGGGCTCGTTCTCGGCCAGCAATTGCACCACATGCAGCAGCAGGTCGTCGAAGTCAACCGCGTTCGATTCCAGCAGAACCTGCTGATATCGCGGGTACACGTCGGCAACAACATGCTCGATATGATTGCGGTAGGCTGCGTCGGTCTGTTGCGCGAACTCCTCAGCCGTAATCAGCTGATTCTTGGCGTTACTGATCCGCGATCCGATCTTCGCCGGCGAAAAGCTGACCGAATCGACGTCCATCTCGTGGAGGATCTGGCGAATCAGCTGCCTTTGGTCGGACGTGTCGCAAATCGAATAATTCTGCCCCAGGCCCACCGCGCGACCGTATTGTCGGAGCAATCGGGCACAGAAACTGTGAAATGTCGAAACAGCCACCTTGGCGCCGGGCAGCAGCGAATCCACCCGGTTGGCCATTTCACGGGCCGCCTTGTTGGTGAACGTAATCGCCAGAATCTGGTGCGGTTTGACACCGCTTTCGACCAGTCGGGCGATCCGGCGCGTAATGACGCGCGTCTTCCCGGAACCGGGACCAGCCAGCACCAGCAACGGCCCGTCGCGGTGATCGACGGCCGAAAGTTGTGCCTGTGTCAGATGCGTTTCTGCGGTCAACGCGATGCGAACTCCATCTCCAGGTCAGAATTTTTCGATGATGAATCATACAGGAGGTCTGGGGGAGTCGGCTAGACTCGGCCAGCGGATTGGTTGGTCCTGTGCGTTCATCCGCTTGGGCGACCCCGACTCGGCCCAAATGGCGTGTTCCCCGCTTCCAAATCACCGATCAACCCCAGCCTCGCCCCCTTAAAGCAAGTACGAAGATTGCACAGATTCAACGCGTCAAGTAGACTGAGCGGTAGAGAATGTTCCCGGCGATTACATCGGCTGTAAAAACCGAGCTGGCTGGGTGATTTCTGACCAATTCGAGGACTGTCCCCCAACCGGGTTGTCATGTTCGAGTCGCCTTGACACAGTGGACGTCCCCAGAGAGCGAATTGGCGTCCTGTAGGGCATCTGGCGCGGTGAACTGACCGACAAGACCGTTTCCTGCTCGAATGTCAGTCACCTCGAATGTCAGTCACCAGGGCGAGTTCACCAAATCGCGAATCCACAACACTTCAGACTCGACGGAGCGAAAACGCATGTCACGGAACGAAATTGATAGAGCCTGGCAGGAGCCTACCGAGTCCTGCTTCCGACTCCCACCTTCTCGGATCCGACGGCTGGGACACCTGCTGTTGACCTTGGGCCTCCTGTCTGGCGGTCAGCTGTCGCTGGCTGCTGACGAACCGGCTGAAAAACCGGCCGACAAGAAAGCTGCCGAGACGCCGGCTGAGGAACCTACCGAAGTCGGTCTGATTGGCATCTTTCCGGCGGAAATTCCCAGCGATCTGTCGGGGGATACCTTTGCACTGCTTACGGGCAACTGGACCGACTGGGGCACAGAGACCTCTGCCGAAGTCGTTCGCCTGTACGAAGAAGACCTCACCGTTCCTCAGCAGAAAGAACTTTTGGCCGGGCTCAGCAAGCGGATTGAGACACTCGACCGCTGTATTGACGACCCGCGATACGTGTCGATTCTGGACGAGTTGATCGTGATCCGGGGGAAGCTGGCCCGCCGAGTTTCCATCGGTCAGGCAATTTTGGCGACTCTCGAAACAGACCTGGCCGCTGCGCGGGCCAATGCTTTGAACGCCGCGGCCGATGCGGTGACTTCCGCTGCCAGCGAGCTGACCACCTACCTGAATTCTCTGAAGAACGGAGTCGGCTGGCAGGAGTATATGCACCTCAAAGACCTGCAGGAACGACTTGCCCAACGCAGCGAGCAACCCGCCGCCGTCGACCTGCTCAACCAGGTGCATAGCAAGCTGAAAGGCAAGTCCGAGTTGCAACAGGCTTCGCAACGAGAGTTTCTTGCAGGCAAAGCCTTCACGAAGCTGGAAGGGGCGATTGACGGCTACCTCGCATTGGCGGCCCAACCGGCCGGCGGTCCCGATCTGCAGAAGGTTCGGCAGATGCTGGCGGACCTTGTCGAGAATCTGGAAGCGTACGAGTCTGACCAGAGTTCCGCCAACGCGGCCGCTGTTCGCAACGCCTACACATCCATCCGCGACAGTCTCTCCGGCGGTGCCGCACAAATCTCGCTGGCATTGCGGAACCACTACTTCAACTACAATGTCCGCGTAACGGCCACAGAAGAATTCTTGAATCAGATCGCTCAGCAAAGGCGGACCGACCGTGGCCCCGTCCGCGATTACATTCTCGGTGCCAATGTCTACGGCAACCAAGTGACGAATTCGGTGGTGGGTGTCGATCTGGTCCCCAGCGCCAACACCGCAAGGTTTGACATCACGTTAAATGGGACCAGCGTCAGCAACACTGCCGGCGTGACGAGCGAAGCGACCGTGTACACCCAGGGCACGCACTACTTCAATGCCCGCAAGCAAATCGATTTTGACGGCGAGAAGTTTACCACGCAGCCTGCCCGCATTTCGGTCAACGCCAACAACAACACGTTCGACGCAAATACGCGGTACAGTGGTGGCCTGCTGGGCGGATTCGCCAACAAGGTTGCCATGCGGGAAGCCGAGAAAAGACGGCCCGAATCGGAAGCCATCGCCGTCGATCGCGTACAACGCCGCGTGCTGCCTGAGTTCAACTCGGAAGTCGACAAGCAATTCTCAGAAGCGACAACCAAGATCCAGAACGAGTTGAACGTCAAGCTGCGTGACGCTGGCCTGTACCCATCTGCCAAGACGTACCACACAACAAATGACGCGTTGATTGTCAACACTCGGCTGATGTCGGTTGGCGAACTGGGAGGCGGGCTGCCGACGGACGCCCTGGTCGAACCAAAGTCGCTGACCATTCAGATTCACGAATCGCAACTGAACAACTCGGTCGATCGGCTGCAACTGGCCGGCAAATCGATGACCGAATCCGAACTGATCAACGAGATCCAGTCATCGCTGTCGGACTTGCTCGGGCGGAAAATCAAACTCCCCAGCAACTCGGCCGAAGGCGAACAAAGTACCGATTCATTTCTGTTTGCCGAGTCGGACCCGCTGCGGTTCCGGATCGAAGACGGCGAGTTGATCATCGTCCTGCGGGCCGGCCTGAAGCAGGAAGGCAAGGACGAAATTCCAGCCCAAGTGATTACCATTCCGGTTTCGCTGGCTATTGACGGAGACAACCTCGTGGTTGATCGCGGAACGATCGGTGTCTCGGCTGTCGAACGTCCGCCGAGCATCGCCCTGCAAATTACCCGCGCAGGTGTGATTCGCTCCAAGGTCGAAAAGGCCCTGCCGCAGCGGAACGTCGACCGCAAGATCGTTATCAAACGCCCTGACAATGAAGGGGGCAACATCAACATGGAACTGGCAAACGTTAAGCTGCTCGACGGCTGGTTGACTCTGGTGATCAAGTAACGCAAGCCGTCGCGACAACTCTGACTACCGACTGCCACGCCCACGTCATTTCGTGAGCGTGGCAGTCTTCATTTCCGCTATGCAGGTTTCCGCTGTCCACGTTCCTGCCCCGTACCTGACAATTGAGTTTCACAGGTCCAGAGGGTAGCAGCCAGCGCGAAGTTTTCCACGGACGACCCACTGGTCGACAGCCGCCAAGGACGTTCACCCCTTCACCCGCACCTGTATCCTCTCCCTCAAGGGGGAGGAATCCGGCCAGCAAATCGAAATCACCCGTAGACCAACACGTCGGTCACCGAAATATTCCTCTGCGATCCTCTGTGTCCCCCGGCGGTGACTTCCGTTTCCACGGCAGGCCCGCGCTGGCCTATTCGTATTCCCACTTCAGAACCCACGGGTCTTTGGTCTGCTCCTGCCATTCCTTCAGCCGGGCCTGCATCCGCTTGAGGCGTTCCTCATTCTTGGGATCGAAGGCCAGGTTGTGGGCTTCCCAGGGGTCCTCCGCCAGGTTGTATAACTCGTGACGTGGCCGATGCAGATACGAGTAAACCGTTCGCTGACCGTACATCTGATCGCCTCGCTTGAGGACTCCCTGCCAGGTCGGAGACGCGTACAAATCTGACGCAAACGGATAGGGAAGCTCGTGAGCGATATTGAAAATGTACTTATAATTCCCGTCGATCATCACGCGCATTGGGTAGTACATTGTGATCTCGTGGAACGTATGTGAAGCGAAGACCGTCTTGAAACCGTCCGGATGTTCCACACCCACGACCGACAAGAACGAGCGACCGTGAAACGTGTACGGCACGGGCTTGCCGGGGCGCTCGATTCGGCGTTCACCAACATTCTCACCGGGGCGAATCGGCGCACTCGGCTTCGGTGTGACACCGCAATAGTCCAGGACAGTCGGTGTGATGTCCGCCCAGCTGACGCGGGCATCACTCACAACGCCAGCTCGCGGGCTGTTAGGATCGCGAACCACCAGCGGAAGATTCATTCCCGGCTCGTATAGGTTCGTTTTCGCACCGGGGAACGGGG
>CALJUK010000625.1 GCA_937975745.1 uncultured Planctomycetaceae bacterium
CTGCCACTCATTGCGAACCTTGCGATACTTTTCGATGGCCCCGAATCGTAATTCGAATTCGCTTGCCAGGGCGTTTGTTTCGGTCTCGTTGTTCAGTCGCGAATAATCCCCTGCCAGGCGGTCGAGGTCCCACTTGTCGGGCTCGGCTTCAAGCATCGCACGGAACCGGCCGTCAATCTCTTTCATCTCGTTGCGGCGGATTGCCATCATTTCGGATTTCACGTCTTCCACGACGCCCGCATCCGGACTGAGTCGGACGACAGGACGCTCCTTCAGACCATTCTGCTGTCCGGACGACTGCGATGTCCGGCTGCCGCTTGTTGACGAGTTCGAACCGGCGAGACTGTTCTGCGTCCGAAATGGTGATTCGTCGGCCAGTTCAGGGGCCTTGGGATTCTGCCCAGAGCCTGCCCCACGCGCCCCGGAGCTGCTCTGTCCCGCCACCGGACCAAACGGATCCTTGGGAATCGTTCCGGTCGGAATGGCATCCGCGGGAATGAGATGCTGCCCCATAATCCAGCGGAACTCTCCCTCCGGCGGAGCAATCTTGTAAAAGTGGGTGGGGCCGATTTCGGTCTGGACGGTCTCTTCTCCGAGGATGGTCACATTCGAACCCATCGAAAGCCGAATCTGCTCGACGTCGCGGACATCCGCCAAAGCGCTCCCCACGCGGATGACAATCCGATCTTGCGTCACAACTCCCCGATCGGGCGCGGTTTTCCGCACGTATTCGGAGCGGATCCAGCTGAAGCTCCCTTTCGGAGGAGCAATCGCATACCAGCCGCCTAAATCATGCCGCTGTACGACGACACGATCTCCCCGGTGCAACTTCATTGTCGGGTAATACTGGCGGCTGGGCCCACTGCGTACGTCGGCTTCGTCCGCATCGACGATGGCTTCGTAGGGAAACCGTGTGGGTTCAGCGGATGTTATCGCCTGGAGCGCGAACAGCACACACACTGCGGCGAAAAACAGTCGCATGACACACCTCTCAGTCCTTCTGAAGAAACCGCTGAGCCTCGAAATTTTCTGTCCAACACCGTCCTGTCCAACACCGTGCAGCCGGTGACCGCAGGACAGAGAACACTCTTGAAGCCGAAGATTTCGTGGTTCTTTCGTCAGCTTGTCGACGACATGACGCGACGAACAAAGCCAGCGTCTGGGCTGACAAGCCGTTCTGATCGAGAATGGGAAACCTGGTGAATCGACGGCAGGAAACGAAAAACGCCGGCCGACGGGAACTTGGGATGGCCATCATCGTGTCGACGCGATGCCAGGCCTGAATCACGCCGAGCGAACGTCGGTCGCATCAATTCAGAACATCCACGCCGAAACCGCACGGAGAATGCGGTGCGAAACAATGCGAATTTGATGGGGAGTCTTATCGAATTCTCGTTTTTGACTCAAGTCCGGTTCGGCCGGGGTCGAGCGGCCGACGGCACGGGAGACCGGACGGTCACCGAATCGCTACTTTTTCGCCTCAGCAGCTCTGGCCATCGCATCGGCAATGATGCCGGCCGGATCGTCGTCGAAGGCCTGTTTGCAGCCGGTACAGCAAACGTAATAGGTTTTCCCCTCGTAGCTCACCTGGATGCTGCCATAGCCCCCCGTCACGATGCACGTCGGTTGACCGGCCCCCTCGACAGCCAGCCGAACACCGGCCCGGGTGTAACCGACGTCCGCCAGCGAGACAGACAGGGACGATGTCCCCCGCCGCCCCGGATGTCGGGCGAGAGACCTCTCTGCGTTGAGGCGCGTCGCCGCCCAGCGGTAAACAT
>CALJUK010000626.1 GCA_937975745.1 uncultured Planctomycetaceae bacterium
ACGCGTCAGGGGCCAGTGCTGCGAGAGAGCACGGCGGAAAGCCGTGCAGCAGGGCTGGCGCGAGGCGTAAAGAAGCCCACCAAGGCTTATGCGACAGTTGGGGGCTTTTCTTTAGCGCGTGGCGGGCAAATCAGCATCCCCTGGGACAATCGCAAAGATGACTCTCACATTCTTCGCTTCAGTCGCGATGTCGAACTCGGCACGTCGATTATCAAACGTGCATCGTCTGGAGAAGTAATCAGGTATTGACCTCCAATCGCTCCGAAGACGCCCGTTTCCGCACGCTTTTTGCGCGAACCAGTCCTGTGCCCGCATTGCGGAATACTCCGGCGAATTCGCGCGGAATTGTAAACTGACGGATCAATTCCCCGTCCAATTCGATCCCCATCTCAGTCCGATACCCGGACGACTGTTTGTGGAAGAACGCGATGCCCTCAGCGAAGCAGCGATCACGAATGTCACGCGCCCACTGCTTGTCCTCTGGACGATGCCCCGGACCTGATTCGCCGCCGTAGATCAGCCAGTCGACTCCGTCGAGGGGCATTTCATTGAGCGGACCGATTGCAGGCTCGTAACTCACAAACCGGCAGACGGCAGGAGTTTCGGCGAGGTACTGCTGGCGATGTGCAACGCGGTTATCCTCGATCGTTGTGCCGATCCACACATTCGGATACCCGTCTCCCCAGTCTGTCGGAAGGCACTCGGCGATCCGCTCCGTCCGCTTGGTCAGCATCTGGAAATGCAGATGCTGACATTCACGGATCACCTCCCACATTTTCGGGCGGTATTCTTTCGCCTGCGGATGATCCTCCGCCCAGTCCATCAGGCTGCCTGTGAACACCTTTGCAACGACGCCTTCGTCCGCCGCCGCGCGATTCCATCTCCGCACATTCTTCCACGGTGACTTCGTTCTCTGTCGCTCGCTGTCGGGCCCCCAGAGTGAGAGGCCCATCCTGTTCTTGGTGAGCTTCTCCGACGGTCCCCAACTGACCCTCCCCCATCGCTTGTCCATGTCGCGTTCTGCATAGCAATTCGCACAGGCCGGACTGACTTTCGTGCATCCCATCCACGGATTGAACGTGTGATCTGTCCATGCGATCTTCGTGTCTTTCACTGAACCTGCTCCTGAATCTCAAGTTTCACTGATCGATTCGGCGACCACCGCACAATCGATGGGGACGCAGCTGTGTCCCGTTTTCAGCAACGAAGCTATCAGGTCTGCAGAAACCGGTCGTTGCAGCGTGGGTTGCAAGGAATTGCATTCTTGATCGAATGCGAGAAATCGTCGTTGCTGGCACTTTCCATCGCTCAACAACGGTTCTCTAAACGTTCTTGGCATCCATCTGCTCGAAAGCTGATGAAATCAAGAGCGCGCCACTCGATTTCACTTGACCGACGCCGTGGCCCGAATGATCGCCATGATTGCTGCCTTCATGTCGACAGGCAGGCACGGCCACACCCGCAGGATGGTGCGGACATCAGGATCGAACTCCGCAGAGTCTGCATCAATTGCACCGGATTCTGCAGCGCCCAAGGGAGAATCGTTAGTGATCCCCGACGAATTCGGGCATTCTTCGAGTCCCTCCTCCGCTAATCTTCGTGTTGTCGTAGGTTGCAGGAAGTCGCCCATCATCGCCCAGGTTCGTCACCGAGACGGGCCTGGGCGATTTGCTTTGCGAGAGCTTGTCGGAAACTTCTTCGCACCCTGACACAGCCGGCTGCCACAATTCGCTCGCCGCGTTCTGCCAATCCGGAATGACGGACGGGGCGCAGTCACT
>CALJUK010000627.1 GCA_937975745.1 uncultured Planctomycetaceae bacterium
GAGCACTGTCGTCACGATGTATGACCCCCAGCGACTCCAGATTCGCGTCGACGTCCGTTTCGAAGATATCCCACATGTCAGCTTGAACCAGCCCGTCGAGATCGACAACCCGGCGTTAGAAACGCCGCTTGTCGGGCACGTCCTGTTTGTCAGCTCCGAAGCCGACATCCAGAAAAACACGTTACAGGTCAAAGTGGCGATTCCAGAACCGCCGTCTGTCTTCAAACCAGAGATGCTCGTCGATGTGACCTTTTTGTCGCCCGCCATACCAGAACGCCATTCACAACCGACCAACGAATTGAAACTGTACGCGTTGCAGCCATTGGTTCGACAGGGTGACGAAGGGGCCTACGTCTGGGTGGCCGACCAATCGGCAGGGATTGCTCGCCGGGTTGCCGTCCAGACGGGAACAGCGGGGGGCAACGGGCTGGTCGAGATCACCGGCGGACTCACGATTGCCAGTCGCCTGATTTCGTCCGGCACCGAAGGCCTCGAAGACGGCGATCGGATTCGCATCTCGGGTGAGGGGGACACGGCCGGCCTGTCGGCCCCGTCCACTGGTCCCGGAAAACGCCAGACGCTGAATCGGTTGCACAACTCGGAGAATCACTGATGCCTCTTATTGAGATACAGGACGTCACCAAGAGCTACCGCAAGGGGGACGAAACCATTACTCCCCTGGACGCCGTCTCTCTCGAAATTGAGCAGGGGGAATTCATTTCGCTGATGGGAGCCAGCGGAACGGGCAAGTCGACCTTGCTGAATCTCATTGCCAGTATCGACAAGCCCGATCGCGGCCGGATTGTCATCGACGGCATTGAGATCACTCGTCTGTCACGAACCAAGCTGGCTCACTGGCGGGCGGCCAATTTGGGGTACATCTTCCAGACGCACAATCTGGTCCCGGTATTGACCGCCTATGAGAACGTCGAACTGCCACTTCTTCTGCTCCCGCTTTCCAGTAGCGAACGTCGCAAGCGAGTCGAGATTGCACTGCAGGCGGTCGACTTACTCAACCGGGCCGACCATTACCCTCGGCAAATGTCGGGGGGACAAGAACAGCGGGTTGGCATCGCGAGGGCGATTGTCGCCCATCCAAAAGTTGTCGTCGCGGACGAGCCAACCGGAGACCTCGACCCCGTGACGTCAGACCAGATCCTGGACCTGCTCAAACGGCTGAACCAGCAACTCGACGTCACATTGTTGATGGTGACACACGATGTCGAGGCTGCACAGATCGCCGACAAACAATTCCGGTTGGAGCAGGGGAAGCTCGTCCGCACCGATGTCACCATGCCACATGCGGCCGAAACACCGTCGCCGACGGCATCGACCACCTGAAGACGGGATAAGTTTTCTACGGGGATGACATGTTCAAATTCTTGCCCTACGTCCTGAAGACACTCTGGAGGCATCGATCGCGGACCCTCCTCACGGTGAGCGGTTCGTCCGTGGCTCTGTTCGTGTTCTGCTTTGTCGGAGCCATTCAAGAGGGGATGAACGATCTGCAGCGTCGTCAGGCAGCCAAGGGCTCGCTGATCGTATTCCAGGCGAATAAGTTCTGCCCGGCCACCAGCCATCTGCCACAAGACTACGAATTCCAGATCGCCCAATTGGC
>CALJUK010000628.1 GCA_937975745.1 uncultured Planctomycetaceae bacterium
TAATACCCCGTCGGCAGACCGTTCGCTGGCTCCGACCGGTGTCTCGGCCGGTCCTGTTGCGGTAACGGCCGCCATTCCGCCTCCGGGGATCTTCGATCAGGTGGCAGACGCCTTCCAGGACCGCAAGAAACCGAAGTAGTTCATGTGAAGAGTTTTCTGATTGTTGACTGCGGCAAGTCGAGCAAGGCATCAGTGACGGTGGGATTCGTGATGAACGACAGGATCAATTTCATTCGCTCCGGGTCGAAGTGGACCACCGGTGGTCTACTATCGGCCTGCTTGCTGGCAATACTGTCGTCAGTTGTCCCGGCTGAAGAGACGACAGCCCGCAGGCAGGTCTATGTGCCCATCGAGGACCTCAATGTCCTGCTGGAACGCGATCCAAACGGAGTCCTGTTGAAACGAGACGAGTTCAATCGACTGCAATCGCTCGCCGACAAAAACGCCGCCTCGACGCCGAACAATCCATCCACCGCTGTCACTCGCGGCGAATACTCGGCCCGGGTCACCGACTCGTCGTTGGTTGTGTCAGCAACTCTCGAAATCCGTCAATTCGCAGCAGGCTGGCATTCGGTACAATTGCCCTTCAATGGCGTGACTGTCGAGTCGGCCCAAATCGGAGAGAACCCCGCTCGAATCGGTCGTTCGGAAGACGGCAGCGCCCTCACGTTCTGGAACGATACGGCCGGAACGCTGCAGTTAACAGTGGAATTCTCCGTTCCCCTTCGCAGTGTGGGAAGCGATCGCGTCGCGGCCTTCTCCGTACCACCCACACCGGCGGCCAGCTGGCGCGTCACACTGCCGGGCGGCAAGCGGCTGCTGGTCGATGGAACGGCTGCCACACCGGTGACAACAGACGACAGCGGTTCGGAGTACGCATTCGCACTGGGAGGGCGGAATCAGGTTCGGCTGACGATGACCGATCGGACAGATCAGCGCGACAGCGACTCGATGGTGTTCGCCACATCGGCAGTCGGCCTGCAGGTCATGCCGGGTGAATTGGGCTGGTCGGCATCGACCGAGTTGCAGGTCTCGGGCAATGACATCAACCGTGTCGAGTTGAGCGTCCCGAAGGAACTGGAAATCTCGGAAGTCGAGTCTTCGGGCCTGGATGCCTGGGAACTGAAAGACGACCCCCAAGCCGAAGGCCGAGTTCGAATCAGCCTGGCATACCGCGAGCCGTTCCGTGGTATCCGCCGAATATCGCTGCGTGGGATTCAAACCGTCGAAGCAGGGACCGCCTGGACCGCCCCCACGCTGTCTATCGCTGGCGGAACATCGCACGTCGGTAGCATTCTGATTCGATATCAGCCGGACATCCGGCTGCGTGTGACAGAGGCCGCCGGTGTTCGCGAGGTGACCGCAGCCGACACCATCGAACCGGCCCCGTCGACTCGCCGCCCCGTTCGCGTGGGTCCGGCGATGCGGTTCGACTTCTTTCGGGAAGACTTCGCGTTATCCATCGTATCGCAGCCAAAAGCCCGCTTGCTGCAGGCCGCCGCATCGACAATCGTCGACATCTCTACGGAAGAGTTAACGCTGCAGTTTGCCGGGACGCTGGAGACACGCTTCGCACCGTTGTTTGAAATCGAACTGACCGTTCCCGCCGAGTGGACTCTGTCGCAGGCGACGCTGCGCGGTCAACCGATTCCCTGGCGTCAATCGCCGTTGGAAGCCGGCGTGCAGACAGTCGTCCTCGCCGTCGATCCTCCGCTGGCTGAGGGAGAATCGCTGGCCGTTGGCCTTACGGCACACCGTCTCTTCGAACAGGACCTTTCGGCGTCTGCGGCCGTCGTGGCGATTCCCGAAGTGCAATTCCCACAGGCAGGAGTTCTGGAAGGAACGCTGGTTCTGCGAGGGGATCAAGAGTTGGACATCTCCGCCGAAGAAGTCGCCGGGCTGGAACCGGCCAGTCTCAACATCCCCGGCGAGCGGCTTGGCTTCCGCTACCAGGACTCGCGATTCTCCGGACAGTTGCACATCGCGAGAAAACCGGCACGTATTTCGTCCGTTTCGGTCGTTTTCGCTCAGCTGACACGCAGCAATCTGAAAACACACACCGATATCTACCTCGACGTGACCGGTGGTGGTACGCGCGAATTGACACTGCAAATGAGCCCTGCTGTTGAGGACATTCGCTTCGAATCCATTGCAGCCGATTCCCGATTGATCGAACAGACGTCCGAAACGAAAGACAACCAGACGGTCTGGACACTGAAGTATGACCGACCGGTCCGAGAACAGTTGTCGCTCCACGTTCAGTACGAACGGCCACGCGTTGCCGAAGGGGCGGAGACCGTTCCTTTGGTGCAGGTCCTGGGCGCAGAGTTGGAAGACTCGTATGTCGTCTTCGAAGCGCGTGCCGATCAACGCTTGACGATTACAGCAAAGGATGCAGACGACGCACCGCTTCCCGAAGTTGACTTGCTCGATCTGCCGGCAACCGACTATCAGCCGACCGAGCGGAGTGTCGAGGCCATTCGAACCAGTCGCCCGGGAAGCGTTGTGAATGTCACCGACGAGCTGTTCGATCGCGAACCTGTCCCGACGGCTGTTTGTCCGCGCGCTGCGCATCAGACCGTCATCGGCCGCAATGGCGAACTGCAACACGTGACGACCTGGCAGTTGCAGGTAGTCGGAGTTCAGGGACTGCAGGTCAGTCTCCCACTCGGCTCGGGAGAGGTGACGACCGATCCGACGTTGTGGGCCGTGCTGGTCAACGGCCAGCCAGTTGAAGCGAGAAACGTGCCCGGCGGTTTTCAAATTCCTTTGCGTCAAGGCAGCAGTGACGGCGATTTCAATCGGCAGGTGCAAGTCTATTACCGCACGGTCGGCAGACCGTTGGTCGGGAGCGGGCATTTGCGGCAGTCGCCGCCACGGTTGAACGCAATCGCTGGCGACGGCAGTCTGCAACCAGTCGAAATTCTGAATCAGGATTGGGACCTGACGTACTCCGACGAATTGCTGCTGGTCGATAGCATGGGAACGTTTGAACCAACCGACGAAGTGACCGTCCCCGGCTTAATGACATCGCTGCGTGACAGCCTGAGCATCAGCCGTCCTGAAGAACTTCTCCGCGAGCTATTACTGTTCGCCGCAACGATTCTGTCGGTTCTGTTGATCGTCGCCGCCAGACGACGTGCCGGTATCCTGGCATCTCTGGCTGTCATCGTGGTGATCGGTGGCGTCGTGGCGGCATTGACAGTTCCTGTCTTCGCTCCGTTCGAGAACACCACAGGTGAAGCGGTTGCCGTTAAGCAGGATGACTTTGCCGTCGGATTTTCCGGAATTGAAATGCAGGACGAGGCTGGTGGGTTGGGCATGTTCGGCGGCGGTGCACGCTTGGGCGTGGACGATTCGCTTGCGTTCGAAGGCAAGTCCCCGTCCGTCATAAGCGAGCTGGCAGCGGCCGCAGAGAAAGCCAAGCCGGCCACGTCGCAACCCATGTCGGAGGTTGCCAAACGCGAATTGTCCATGACCGAACGGGCGCGGCGAGCCATCCCGCAGAACAACGCATTCGATTCGAGCAATCGCAGCAATGCGTTACAAAGCCTGGCAGAACTCGACACGGACGCCAAAGGGATGGATCGAGACCGCAGCCGACCGGCCGACGGAGTTCCTCCCGCGAGGCCGGAGGCGCAAGGTCAAGCCGATCAGTTTGCAATGCCGACCGCTCCGCCGCTGCCGGCCAGTGGTCAAGCTGAGAGGATGGCTGGAAACGGTCTGCTTTCACTCAGTTTGGCATTGGATGCCGGAATCGACACCGTCACACGGCGCTTTGCGAGCCTTTCGGATCAAGGCGATCTGCGGCCTGCCATCGACGTGGTCTTCGAGGATCAGGATGCCCGACGGACATTCCGTCGTTTCGTCACAGTCGCCGTGCTTCCGTTGTTCTG
>CALJUK010000629.1 GCA_937975745.1 uncultured Planctomycetaceae bacterium
ACGAGCCGCGGGCCAAGCTATTGAACCCGAAGTTTAAGGCCTGACAAGGCACTCGTCCGCATTGCGGACAATTGTGGCGGCGTTTGAACGCCGAATGATCTGCAAATCGGGCAGATTACGCCGCCAGAAGCCGCTAGTTAGGCGCAGCGCGCTCTAATGTTGCGCGAGGGAAACCGTTTAGTGTATGAGGCCCCCCGCGACTGTCAATTCTGAGGGGCCAATTCCTCAGCTGTCCTTCATGTCACCGTTTCCCGGGCAACTTCACCGCCAGTGGGACAGATTTGGTTCAGCGTCGCTTCTACCGGCCGAAACACCGATTTCGCCGATTGTACCGCAAAATCCCCGTCGAATGGCGTTGCGACAACCGATTCGACCCGCACGGGCGTTCCGACCGGTCACGGCCACCTTTTCTGCTAGCTTCGCTACGTTTGGGTTCACAGGCGGCAGGTCGCGGCCGAACGCTTGATGACGGCAAATCGAGTCACAGCGGCGAACCTCCGGTCCCGATACTTCCTTGAGTCAAGGGAACCGTGTTACACGTCGAAAGAGTCGACACCTCGCTGTTGTGAAATCGTGTTCCGTCAACTGCTCGGTTTCGTGTCGCGAAACCGACAGTCAACGGCGTCACAGCCGTGGAATTGCTGATTCAATGCGACATTCAATGCCAGATAAGGCAATAGTGGAGTATCGTTTCGTTGATGCACTCGCACCTGCCAGTTAGACACCTCATTCGCCAGGTCGAATCTTACGCGGCCCGCCGTGCCCAGCGTGATATTCGCCCCGAATGGTTGACCACGATTATCAATGCCGTCGCCGAACAGTTCGAACCGCTGGTCGACCTGGGACGCGTCGGATTTGACTGCCAGCTCAATGACCAGGGCTGGCACGTCGATCTATTTCTCGGCCGCCTGGAAGTCGTCGGTGGCCCCGAGGATGGCGTCGCCCGAAACTTGAATTTCCAGATGGAACTTCTGCCGATCCTCAAGCTGTACGACGAAGTCCATCGCTGCGTTTGGTCGGCACTCCCCGACGTCCAATCCGCCGAAGAAGAAGGCCAACCCGAGCATTCCTTCGTCGAGATTTCCGGCCTGACCAACGGTCAGCAAATGACGCTGAGATTACTGGGACAGCCTCCCCGTAATCGCCAACCAGGGCTGAGGCAGTACCCGGACGGCACGCACCATCCGGCCTGAGCCCCCCAGGACAAGCTCGGTCCGACCGCTGGTGCCCGCCTATTCCGCCGCGGGCATCTGGTCGGCCGGCAGCACGCGTGTCCCGATTTCCTCGCCGTTGATCGCACGCTGGATGTTCCCGACTTTCTGGAAGTCGAACACCACGATGGGAATATTGTGCTCCATGCAGTGATGAATCGCAGTCGCGTCCATCACCTGCAAGTTCTGCCGGAGCACATCCTGAAACGAGATCGTCGAATACCGGACCGCGTGCGGATTCTTGGCGGGATCTTCCGAGTAGACGCCGTCGACTTTGGTCGCCTTCAAAAGCGCGTCGGCGTCGATCTCGCGCGCGCGAAGCGCAGCTGCCGTATCGGTGGTGACAAACGGGCTGCCTGTTCCGGCGGCCAGAATGACGACTCGGCCCTTCTCAAGATGGCGGATACACCGCCGGCGGATGAACGGTTCGGCCACACCTTCCATGCGAATGGCCGTCTGCAGGCGAGTTGGGACACCGTGCGATTCCAAGGCGTCCTGCAATGCCAGACCGTTAATCACCGTGGCCAGCATTCCCATGTAATGCGCCGTCGACGGATTGCTGCTGACGCTGGAGGCCGAGAACTGCTTGCCGCGGAGTATGTTCCCCCCGCCGACGACAATTGCCAACTGGACCTGGGCAGAAACCTGCTTGATCTGCTGGGCGATCGATTCCAGTTCGTGCATGCTGATCCCCCCTTCGCCTGCACGGCAGAAACTTTCTCCGCTCAGTTTGAGGATCACCCGCCGATAGATCGGCTGCGCATCAGAATTGGGAGTCTCGCCCATCGGTGACAGACTTTCTTCAGAAGCAGCAGTGACGCAACCCGGCGGCGAACCGCCGGGCTGCCGAAATTCGTTTGAAACCAATCCGCAACCCGGCTGCTTAGGGCCAAGCCGACTGTCTCGGCGGCCGCACGACGCCAAGAAGCCAAGGCGTCGAACGCTAGACGCCAAGGACCTTGCGAACAAACTGCTTGGCTTTCAGGCCTTTTTCTGCAAGTGCCTGCGACACCGTTTTGGACTCTTCTTTGACGAAGGGCTGGACCACGAGAACGCCCTGTTCGACATAGTGGGCGTTCATCCGACCGTCGACGATCTTCTCGACGATATTGTCAGGCTTGCCGCTCGCCTTGGCTTCATCCGACAACCGCTTGCGTTCTTGTGCCACGGATGCGGGATCCAACTCGTCGACATTCGTAACGGTCGGCCGCATCGATGCAATGTGCATGGCCACGTCACGCAAGACATCGACCTTCGCTGCGTCACCTTCCGCAAGGAAGAGAACGCCGGTCTTTCCGTCGTGGTGAACGTAGCCGCCCACGGGGCCACCTTCCAAGATCGTGACGGATGCAACGACGATCTTCTCGCGAATCTTGTTGACCATCTCTTCCCAGACCTGCTTCAGTGTCTGGCCGTTGAAACCGGGAGCCGGCTGCTCCAACAGTTCCTCCGGAGTGCTCGCACCGGGACCATTCATCAGCTGGGCCAGGCACGCCTCGCCGAATTTCACGAACGACTCAGCCCCGGCGACCGGAGCGGACTCACACTGCAGTTCGATCATGGAGCCCTTCAGCCCATCTTCACTGATGCCAATGAAAATCCGGCCTTCCGTGGTTGCATTGTCGGCCCGCTTGAGCAGGACTTTCCCCACGGATTCTCGCAAAATCTGCACGGCCTTGTCCTGGTCACCCTCTGCCTCGATGAGAGCTTGCTTGCAGGCCATCATCGGCAAGTCGGTGAGCTCCCGCAGTTGCTTGACTGCTGCTGCTGTAATTTCTGCCATCGCCGATTCTTCTCCTCCGAAATGTTCAGCCGATGCCCCGTCTTCCGTTTTCCAGGCGGGGCACAGTTCGTCGATTAGTAGGCCGAGTCGGGATGGTTCGACTCGGAGTGAATGTCCTTTTTTTTACTCGGCCGATGCCCGGAACTCGCAATGCAAGACCCATCGAACTGACCGACGCAGGGCAATGCGTGCCCGATGGAGAACTCCTCTCCACCGAGCCAGCCCTGCTTCCGCTGTCATATGACCGAACTGGCAAGTCCGGCCGGTATCTCCGGGCCGCAACACGACCTCCCGGTCAATGCCCGTGACTCCGCCCACTGCGACATGTCACGAACGCCAAGTGCAATAGCACAAGATCCACGGGATTTCGTGCAGGCCACCCCCGTCCCGGACCTGACACAAAGCCCTGGATTGGGCACTACAGCGACGGAACCGGGCGAGGTTCGTCTGCCTTGGCGGGCTGCTCCTCCTTCTGAGGAATGGTCGACTTGCCTTCCTTGATCGCCGATGCCAGGTGATTCATGACCAGCCGGATCGAACGGATACTGTCGTCATTTCCTGGAATGGGCAGGTCCACCACATCGGGATCGGAGTCGGTGTCGATCAACGCCACGACCTTGATCCCCAGAATGTGAGCCTCGTGGACGGCGTTGTGCTCTTTGGTCGGGTCAACCGTGACAATCGCCTCGGGAAGCCGGTTCATCGACCGCATCCCGTTGAGGTTGCGGAACATCTTCCGCTTCTCTCGCATCAGGGTCGACTGCATCTTCTTTGAGTACGTCGCCAGTTCACCCGTTGATTCCAGCTCTTCCAACTCTTCCAGCCGCTTCAGCCGCGCACGCACCGTGCGGAAGTTGGTGAGGGCCCCACCAAGCCAGCGCTCAGTCACGTAAGGCATTCCGCACGACTCGGCCGCTTCCCGCACCGGGTCAGCCGCCTGACGCTTTGTTCCAACGAACAAAACGAGGCTTCCCTGGGCACCGCATCGCTGCAGATACCGCTTGGAGCGCATCAGCCCGCGGACTGTTTCCTTCAAGTCGATAATATGAATCTGGTTACGGCGACCGTAAATATATGGTCGCATCTTGGGGTTCCACCGGCTCGTCTTGTGACCATAGTGGACGCCCGCCTCCAGAATCTCTTTCACATCAATGTCAGCCATTTCTCGACGTTCTCCTGACTCCCGGGTCGGACAGCCCAATATCGGGCCACGTCATACGTTGGGAACCGTTTCCAAAAAGTCGACTTTTCGAATCCAGCCGCTGCCGGGGAGTCCCCGCGACGCAGCCTGCTCGGCGCGGACCACCCGCGCCCCCGCACATATTAGTGGATGGTGCGTGCTATAAGCACTCGGCAATGACGCCAAACGACAAGAAGACTGGCACGCGACC
>CALJUK010000630.1 GCA_937975745.1 uncultured Planctomycetaceae bacterium
ATCACTCCGGTACTGGACGAACGAACACGCACCGCAACAGCCCGGATCGTGCTGCCGAATCCGGAGGGACTGTGGCGCCCCGGCATGTTCGTAACGGCCAGAGTCATCGTTGAGCAGCGGACCGCTCGTGTCGGCGTACCCTCAACCGCCATCCACACCCTGAACGAACAGCCGGTTATTTTCGTTGAGACACCCGACGGGTTCAAGCCGCAGGTAGTTACCTTGGGTTCAGCCGGCCTCAACGCAACAGAGATTCTATCTGGACTTGAACCGGGAACTCGCTATGTCTCCGTCGGCGGATTCGTCCTGAAAGCCGAATTGGGCAAGGAATCTCTTGGAGACGGACATGCCCACTAAAATGGGAGGTGAAGCATGATCGAGCGCATCATTGAATTCGGGCTACGTAATCGGCTCCTGGTATCCGTGTTAGCAATATTGGTGCTTGTGGCGGGTCTCTACTCCTACACACAGCTTCCGGTGGATGCCTTCCCCGACGTATCTCCCAATCTGGTTCAAATCTTCACGTCAACCGAAGGGCTGGCGCCTGAGGAGATCGAGAAGTTTGTGACGTATCCCGTAGAAGCGGCCATGACGGGTCTCCCAGGAGTCTGGAAGATCCGGTCCGTGTCCAACTTCGGCTTGTCCGTAGTCAATGTGTACTTCCGAGACGATGTGGACATCTACTTTGCCAGGCAACTGATCGGAGAACGTTTGCAGGAAGCGCGGGAGGCCATCCCGGCCGGCTTCGGAGACCCGGCGATGGGGCCGATTTCGACCGGGATGGGACTGGTCCTGTTCTATTACCTGGACGACACCACGGGAAAGTTGTCCCTGGAAGAGCTCCGTACTTTGCAGGATTGGCTGGTCAAGTTTCAGTTGCAGACAGTTCCGGGCGTCACGGAGGTTCTGGGTATCGGAGGGTATGAAAAGCAATTCAACGTGGTTGTGCATCCCGAAGCGTTGCTCAGGTACAACGTGACCCTATCAGAGGTCATTCACCGGATCGAAGCCAACAACCTCAATGTCGGGGCCCAGTTCATCGAAAAGAACTCCGAAGAATTCGTAGTGCGGTCGGTCGGCTTGAGCAAAGGCATCAATGACCTCAATGTCATCGTGGTAAAAACGGTCGATGGCCGCCCAATCTACTTGTCCGATCTGGCGGAGGTCGAAGTGGGCGGGGCGCTTCGGCGTGGCCTGCAGACGAGGAACGGTGCAGGAGAAGTCGTTTCCGGCATGGTGGTCAAGCTATTCGGGACCAACTCGTCCGCGGTCATCAAGAGCGTTGAAGACAAGCTGGTGCAGATCGAGGCGGCTCTCCCGGAAGGGGTGCACATCGTGCCCTACTACGAGCAGAAGAGCATCGTCGAGGCCGCGGTCAAAACCGTCACCAGTGCGCTGCTGCAGGGGATTGTGCTGGTCGCGCTGGTTCTCCTGGTCTTCATGGGGGGCGTACGGCCCAGCCTGGTCGTTGCCGCTTCCATCCCCTTCTCCGTGCTTCTCACCTTCGTTCTCATGAATCGGTTCGGAATCTCCGCGAACCTGATGTCCCTGGGCGGTCTGGCCATCGCGATCGGCATGTTGGTGGATGGCACGATTGTCGTCGTGGAGAACGTGGACCGCATGCTACGGGAATCGGATCCAGAGGAGCCACGATCGAGGGTCATTGTTCGTGCCTGCAGCGAAGTTGGGCGCCCGATCGTGTTTGCCATATCCATCATCATTCTCGTGTTCTTGCCACTGTTCACACTTCAGGGTGTGGAAGGGAAGACGTTTCGGCCTCTGGCCTACACCGTTGCCCTGGCCATGTTCGGCTCCCTGCTCTTCGCAATCGTGCTTGCCCCAATGCTGAGCGGAATTCTGATGAGGCGTCCAGGCCACGGCACGCCTGGGGAGCCGTCCGAAGCGCTCGTGGTGCGGGGCATGCTTCGGGTTTACAGGCCGACGGTGGGCTTCTTCGTGCGCCGTCACTTTCTCGCTGTTGCCCTTGCCGTGGGGCTGTTGGGTGTCGGAGCGGCCATCTTTCCCAGGCTCGGGTCGGAGTTCACTCCGAAACTGAGGGAGGGAACGATTGTCGTGCGTCTCACCATGGCTCCGTCCATCGCTCTAACCGAAAGCAAGCGCATCACTCAGATTGTCGAGAGGCGCCTTCTGCGCATCCCGGAGATCCGCGAGGTTGTCAGCCGCATCGGTCGTGGCGAGGTCGGCGCTCACGCGGACCCTGTGAACAGCGCCGAGATGTACGTTCTGCTGAACCCGAAGTCGGAGTGGCGCAATGCCAAGTCCCAAGAAGACATTGAGGAGGTAATCCGTAGAGAACTCGGCAATGTGCCGGGCGTGCTTGTAAACCTGACCCAGCCCATCGAGATGACGGTCGACGAGCTGCTGGAGGGGGTGCGCGCGGAGCTTGCCATCAAGCTGTTCGGAGAAGATCTCGAGGTGCTGAAGCGCGAGGCGGATACGATCGCCCAGGCTGTGGCAAGGGTTCCAGGGGCCGCCGACGTTCAGGTTGACCAGGTCAGCGGAACGCCTCAACTGTTGATCCGAATAGACCGGCAGGCCATTGCTCGATACGGAATCAACGTTGCGGACGTTCAAGAGGTGATTCGTGCCGCCGTCGGCGGACAAGCCGCAGGTGAGATCTTCGAAGGCATCCGGCGTTACGAGATTCTGGTTCGGTTTGAGCCGGAGGCACGAGAAAGCGCGTCGGCGATCAAGCACATCCTCATTCCTGCCCTCGACGGCGGAACGGTTCCTCTGGATGACTTGGCTTCCGTGGAGGAAATTGTTGGCCCCCGGCAGATCACTCGCGAGGACAATCAACGATTCATCTCGATTCAGTGCAACGTGATAGGTCGCGACATCGGGTCGTTTGTAAAGGAGGCGCAAGTCCTGCTGGACTCAGACGTCAAATTACCCCCCGGATACTTCGTCACCTGGGGCGGTCAGTTCCGCCTGCAGCAGGAGGCCAATCGTCGCTTGCTGCTGGTCGTTCCGGCAACCCTCCTGTTGATCTTCCTGCTCCTGTTCGGCAATTTCGGATCCGTTCGGAACTCGCTCCTGATCTTGCTGAACATCCCGCCCGCGCCACGCGAAACCGGTGCGGTTCGGCCAGGACGTCATTGTGGACGGCCAGCGCCTGCCCGCCTGGGAGGGCCTGCTGCGGCAGCGGGACATGGGCCTTGCCGGTTACCGGGCCACGGGCCAGCCCCAGTACATCACCAT
>CALJUK010000631.1 GCA_937975745.1 uncultured Planctomycetaceae bacterium
ACTGACTCGCACGCAGCAACTACTGCAGGGACTCTCGCCCGAGAAGTCATCCTCGGCCGGAAATTTGCCGATTGTGTCCCACTGATCTCGCGTCTCATCCCGTCGGCAGCCCGAGCTGGTTGACTCCACTGCCTGTCGACCGAACAAATTCACACCGAATAAACTCATAGAGAACAAACGCAGACAGAAGCGATTGCCAACACAGAATCCTTACTCTCGTCTCATGCGAGGAACTGTTCCACGGACGTTGCGCGAGTTTCGCGGACATCCGTGCGGTCCATCGCATGACTGCACCTGACACCACACCCTGGACCGGGCACGATCAAGGATGAGGCCCCTGCTCACCCCGGATACACACCATGGAAGCGATCTTCAACGAACTCGTTCGGGCAGTGCACGCCGGCCGCCGGTTTGTCGATACAGCATTAATCGAGACCCGTGGCTCGACTCCGCAGAAAGCCGGCGCGCGAATGCTTGTTTTCGAGGACGGCACCCAACAGGGAACGCTGGGAGGAGGCTGCATCGAGGCAGAAGTCCGACGCCGCGCCCTGGGTATTCTCAACGAGGGAAGCCGCGAGATCCTCACATTCCAGCTTGATAACGATTACGGCTGGGACGACGGTCTGATTTGCGGCGGACGGATGCAGATGCTGGTGGACCCGGTTCGACCGGGTGAAGACAACACCTACTTCGACAAGCTGAACGAGCTGGTCCAAAGCCGCCGAGGCTTTACCGAGTCGATCCTGATCAATCCGGATAAAGCGGGAGGTGGACTCGCTGGCGATCGACAGCTCTGGGATGACCAGGGCCGGTTCCAGATTTCACGCACCGGAGAACTGCCATCCACAACGGTCCAGCGGGAACTTCGTTCGGTCGCCGACAGGCCGCGTCCCTATCTAGCTGTCGGCGTGAGTTACCTTCCGCAACTCGAACGTTGTCGGCTGATCATCGTTGGCTGCGGGCATGTGGGGCAAAGCGTGGCCAAGCTCGCCAGCCAGGTCGAATTCGACATCTGGGGCGTCGACGACCGCGAGGAGTACTGCAGCCACGAGCGTTTCCCCGAGGCTCAACAGCTGATCGTCGGCGACATCAAACAGACGCTGCAAGATCTGGAAATTGACGCCAACACGTACTGCATCATCGTAACGCGGGGACATCACCACGACGAAGAAGCGCAGTTCCACCTGGCCGACCGGGGAGCGCGCTACGTGGGCATGATCGGCAGCCGACGGAAGATCAAACTGATTTTTGAAGATTTGCTCCGCGAGGGAATCTCGCGTGAAGCGCTGGCTGACGTCTACGCTCCCCTGGGAATTGACATCGGCTCGCAGACCGTCCCGGAAATCTCCGTCAGCATTGTCGCGGAGCTGGTTGCCCACCGAAATTTGGGAGCCCTGCCGACCGGTTACCGCCGCGGTTCGCTGATGGGCGACATCGCCCACAAGGCGAACCGATCCGTTACCGAAACTCCAGGTGAAGCGACTCCGCAGGCCTGAGGTCGGTCGCGTCCGTGACGTCGGGCAGTGCCTGACCTACGGCTGTTGTGAACGACAGCGTCTGAGGAATGCCTCCCCAATCCGAGCGATCGGGGTCACCGAAATGCCGAAACCGGGCCTACAAGTCGTCGGTCTCGGACGGATCGTCGTGGTCATCTGCGAAGTCCGACGTGGCATTCTGCGGGCCGGACTTACCATCACGGCGAAAGACGGCCACGACGTCTTCGATTGGAACGACAAACAGCAGGTTGTCCGGTTCGAAGTCGACAGGGATCGCATTCTTCGGATGGAAGATCACCTTATCGTACTTCTGAACAGGAAAGTCTTCATCGCGATGGACTTGCAGACTGATCTCGACGACGCGCCCGGTAATGGTCGGGATCTCTGCCTGATCCGGCAGAACGATACCACCGCGAGTCGTCTGACGAGACTCGTCCTTGCGAATCAAAATCCGCTGGCCCAAGGGTTCGACAAAGTCCGACAAGTCACTGCTCCCCAACTGAAAACCGGCCCACCAACACAACGACTGAAATACAAAGGGTTTACAATCGGCGCGCATCCCGAAACAAAATCGCGTGCCGCTACACCCGCGAGTATTATACGGCTCGATCGCCGGATGTTAAGCGGTCAATTCGCCGCACCAGCCGAGCTGGCACGCGTCAATCGGCGTGGGGCTGCCGGACGGTTGCGCGAACCTGGGCCATCGACAGATGCGGCTGGGGAATCGCCGCCCGGGTCGGGGGTGTCTGGTCGCTTTCGACATCGGAAGGGGGATCGCCGGAAGAGACTTCCTGCGATGCGATGATCGCCTTTTCGATTAGTCCCCCCAGCCATCCGCCCAGCAGAGCGGGAAGCAGGACGACATCCGAGACCAGCGCGACACCAATCAATGCCGACATCAGCCAACCGAAGCGACTGACGAGCAGCAGATCGGCTGGCGAGAGCATGATCAGGCCGACACCAATGACAGCGGACGTTTGAAACATCGCCGGCCCGCAGTGGCCGAGTGCTCCGGCGACTGCATCTTCGCGGGATTTCCCCTGCAGTAGACCTTCGCGGAACCAGGTCAACAGGTGCAGTGTCCCGTCGACAGCAATCCCCAAGGCCACTGAGGCGGTGATCATCGTGCCAATATCGACAGGGATCCCAGCCCAGGAAATGGCACCAAATACGACCACGATCGGAAACAGATTGGGGAGCATTGCCACGAGACCGGCAATCGGATTCTGCAACACGACCATCATCATCAGGCCGATGACTCCGAAGGCGAGCCCGAAACTGAGAATCAGACTTTCAAGAACGGCCTCCTGTGTCCGCAGGAACAAGGGGACCATTCCGGTAACGACGTGCGAGGCGCCTGGATAAAACTTCAATTCCGATCGAGCGGCCGAGTCGATGTCGGCTGTCAATTGGCCGTAGTCGGCATCGGAAAGAATCGAGGCCTGCGCAGTAATCCGCCACAGTTCGTCCCCTTCGACGGTAAAGGGGCGTATCCCGCCGTGTTCCATGATCGCAGACGTGGCGTTTGCTTTGACCAGGAACTGCGAAGCATCGGCCACGCTGCCGTCGAAGATTCTGCGTTCTGTCTCGCGAGCCCGCTTTGTGGCCAGCATCCGTTGAATGCTGCTGGCATTGGCCGGCAACGGTTCGGTGACCGGCTGGAAATCGGGCAGCGAGATGACACCGCTGATTTCCGGTTGTGCCCGCAGTCGAGATTCGATCGCCC
>CALJUK010000632.1 GCA_937975745.1 uncultured Planctomycetaceae bacterium
ACTATGTGACGCGTGAGCTACAGCGTGTGGAGCGCTAGGCTTTCTACGAAAACGTCTTCAAGCGACTGCATCTGAACATCCAGACGGAGGCGAATGAGCGGCTGATTGACATGAGCGAGTGGGACCGTTGCTCCTCGTTTGTCGATCCTTCGCGGCTTGTCGGCCGGCGGTGTTTCGGCGGGTTGGACTTGTCAACAGAAAAGGACCTGTCCGCGTTCGTGCTGGTGTTCCCGGAGGACGACTATCAGGTGTTGCCGTTCTTCTGGCTGCCGTTCGACAACGCGGAGAAGCGACAGCGGCACGACGGTGTGCCGTACCAGACGTGGATTGAACGTGGGCACGTCGAGCCGACTGAGGGTGATTACGTCAGCCACCGTGCGATCGGCGACCGGATTGAGGAACTTGCGGACAGTTACAGCATCCAGGCGGTTGCGTTCGACAGGGCGCAGGCGTCATCTGTGTACGAGCGGCTTGCGGCCTACGGCGTGGAGATGCTCAAGCATCCACAGACCACCGGCTACATGAACGGTCCGTTCCGTGATCTGCTGGCGAGGCTGGGCAACCGCGAGATCATCGTCGGGGAGAATCCTTGTCTTCGGTGGATGGCGCAGAACGTGCAGAGTTACCGGGACTCCAACGATCGAATTAGGCCGGACCGCGCCAAGTCATCGGAGAAAATTGACGGAATTGTGGCGTTGCTGATGGCGTTGTCCGCGGCGGCTGAGAAGTCACAGGAGGGTATGGCTTCGTTTGAGGTGATTTCGGCATGAGCTTGTATACGAGATTGCATGGAGCATGGGCGGCACTGTGGGGTGTCGAGAGACGGGCGGATGCCGGTTGGCGCGACCTGTTCAGTGGCGGGGCGCATTCCGTGAGGGCCGGCGTGCGCGTTGATCAGCACAACGCACAGACGCACTCTGCGGTGTGGGCTGCGACGCGGATCATTTCCGAATCGATCGCCATGCTGCCGCTGCACTTGAAGTCCCGTACCGGCAAGATGACGGACAACGCGGACGGCCGGGAGGATTACTGGACGCTCCACGACATGCCGAACCCGGAGCAGGACGCCTTCACGTGGTTCGCCATGCAGGTGCCGGCGCAGGTGAACAGCGGCAACGCCTACGCCGAGATCGTGCGCGACGACAACACCGGACAGGTAATTGAGCTATGGCCGATTCATCCGTCCAGAATTCCCGAATCGAACATCGTGCGGAATCCGAGTTCGATGGGGCAGGGGCCGACCGATGTCGGAGAACCGGGTGAGATCGTCTATTGGGTGAAGGGCGACCACGGCGAGGTGTCACCGGTTCCGCGGTCGCGAATGCTGCACGTGCCGTCCGTGGTGATGTCTGACAACGGAATCACGGGAAAGGGGGTGGTCGACTGGGGTGCTGAGGTGATCGGAACTGCCATGCAGACTGAGCGGCACGTTGCAGCATTTTACCGGAACGGCGCGACGCCGGACCTACAGGTCAAATTCCCGAATGGGCTCCCGCCAGACGAGAGAGAGAAACTGCGGGAGACGTGGCGGAAAGTTCACGGTGGCGCGGACAACGCGCATAACGTGCTGATTTTGACGCACGGCGGCGAGGCGTCCGCGCTGGGAGTCAACCCAGAACAGGCGCAGTTGATCGAGGCTCGGAACTTCAGTGTAGAAGAGGTCGCGCGACTGTACCGCGTTCCATTGCACATGCTGATGCACCTGCAAAACGCGACTTACAACAACATCGAGCAAGAGGGCATCAACTTCGTTACGCACACCGTTTTGCCGTGGGCTGTCCGCTGGGAGAAGTGCCTGCGGATGCAGTTGCTTCCGGAGGGCGACCGGCGCCGGCACTTCTGGAAGTTCAACGTCACGGCGCTGTTGCGGGCGAACATCGAGGCGCAAGCCAAATACTTTCAGACTCTATTCGGTCTCGGGGCCATGTCTCCCAACGATATTCGGGAACTTCTGGACCAGAATCCCGTCGAGAACGGGGACCGATACTTTGTCCAGGGCAACAACATGGTTCCGCTCGACCAGGTGGACCGACTGGCGACTCTCGGGGCGCAGGGTGGCGACACTGTGTCAGTCGACGATTCCGAAGAGGAGGACGACGACGAAACTCAAGCGAGGATGGATGTTGTCAGGCATGCGGCGAGGACTGTTCTGGAGAACACGCTGCGGGGGTTGATCGAATACGAATGCCGGCAGGCTGACCGATTGGCGAAAGACCCGTCGACTTTCATTGACAAGATGCGCCACTTCTATCGAGGGAAGTTCGGAGACACCTATCACGAACAGGTCGAGCCGTGCTGCCGGTCGCTGGCGGCGTGCGGCGTTGTGGCCGATTGCAACATCATGTCCGGTGATCACTTCGCGTCGAGTATGGAGGCGTGGGACGCGGCGTTGGACGTGAAGCAGGACAAGTTCGAGGATTACGTGGGCGGTCAGTTTGCCCGTTGGAAGGAACGTCCGAAGCAGATCGCAACGGCACTTTTGGAGAACGGAAATGGACGCAATCAATCTGCTGCATGAACTTGAATCGCACGGGGATCTGTGGTGCCTGGACGTCTCCCGACTTTCGGGGTGGCTGGCAACCCGCGAGAAGCAGGCGGCGAACAGGGTGCCGAAGGTGCAAGGGCGCATCGCCATTGTCCCAGTGCATGGCGTGCTTACGAAGCGTGGCGGTTGGTTCGGCACGTCCACCGATGCCGTCGGCCGTGCTGTCTCGGAAGCGGCGCAGAGTTCGCACATTGTCGGAATCGTGCTGGACGTGGACTCGCCCGGCGGGTCGTCGATGGGGACGCCGGAAATGTCGGACGTGATCTTCGCGGCGAGGGAGGCGAAGCCGATCGTAGCGGTTGCAAATCCGATGGCTGCCTCCGCGGGGATCTGGGCGGCGTCGAGTGCATCCAAGCTGTTCGTGACTCCGTCCGGGGAAGCGGGGAGCGTCGGCGTGTGGAGCATGCACGTGGACTATTCCAAGCTGCTGGAAAACGAAGGCATCGAGGTGAATTTCATCTCCGCCGGAAAGTACAAGGTTGAGGGCAACCCGTATGAACCGTTGACCGACGAGGCGCGGGCTGAGTTTCAGAGAAGCGTGGACGAGGTTCACAGCCAGTTCGTGGGCGCGATGGCGCGAAACCGCGGCGTCAGCCGCATGCAGGTGCGGAGCGACTTCGGCGAGGGCCGGATGCTGGAGTCTGACCGGGCTGTGGCGGCCGGCATGGCGGATGGCGTGCGGACACTGGACAGCGTTCTGTCGTCGATGCAGTCCACGGCGAGGACTGGGAAGCGGACAGATGCGGAGTTGACCGAGCGTCTTTGCAATGCGTGGGTGGAGGGCAAAATGTTGCCAATTGGCAACATTTCTACAGAAGTGTTCAAGGCGCGTCGGGAGCGGGAGCGGAGGACTGCATGATACAGAAAGTGCTGTTTGACTCGGATGAACATCTGCCAAGTGCGGCTGGCTGGGTGTACTTGGTTGGCGAGCGTCCGAACCAGGGGAAGTGGAAGTTTGGCAGAACGAGCGTTCGGCCAAATGATCGGATTGCAGATTTTGAGACGGGAAACACAGATGTGTTTCTCGCGGCGCAATGGAAGGTCGAGTCGTTCGAGTGGTGGGAGCAGTTTGTGCACGAGTGGGTGAATCGCCACCGCGTTAGAAAACACCGCAAACGAGAGGAATGGTTCTGGTTTGAAAGGGACGCAAGCGGGGGGGCAGATGGCGAGACGGGGTTGCAGTTCATGCGCAGGTCGATGCTGCACGAACAGTCTGGCAACTGGGGGAAATACGCGAGTATAGGGCATGCTATCGCCGACGCGATTTCACAGGAGTCGGGGAGGCACTACACGCCCAACAGCATGGAAGTGAAAACATCCGACTGGAACGTGGATGGGTACACATATCCGACGTGGGCATTTTGGGGGCCGCACAAAAGTTACTGGGTCGCAGAGGATTTGTTTGGGGCAACGTGTTGGGATGATGACGAACATCGGGTGCGGTGGCGGCGGTGGCGGTTTGGTGGGTTTAGCCGGGAATCCCAGTTGGCATGACGTGGCTATTCATCGGCAGTTCTGCAAGTGCACCCGATTACCTCCCGGTCGCCCGGAAGAATCACCGCATAGACCGCACGGTGACATGCAACAGCGGAATTCTCCTCGAACCGAAGCCAGACGTCTATTTCCTGATCGACGCGAAGGCGTGTGTTGACCATCGAGAGCACGCGGTTCAAGCTGCGGAACGTGGCGTTCACTGCGTGCCCCTCCTCCGCAAGAGAGACGCACTGGAACAGCGGTGCGTTGATTGGTTTCACGAGTTTCTCGATTTGCCGGAGCGAGGTGAGCCGACAGCCACCACGTCGCGCGAGTTCCACTACAGCGGGCCGACCTGCATGGAATCCGCCCTGCGGAATGGTGCCATCACGCTCGTGCTCGTCCGCTGAGATGGATACACGGGCGAGCGGGACTACTTCACAGAGAAAGAGATCACGAAGTGCCCGAAACCCCTGATCCGCGACAGGATGACGCGGTGTGTTCTGGAGAAGCGGCAACAGTCGCTGGCGGATGTGTTTCCGGGCGTTGCCTTCATTCAGTACGGAGACCCGATTTATGCAATCCATGGTGACAACTGGCGAGTGGAGCGGGACCGCGGTGGCGATCATCCCGGCCCGCAAGGGGAGCAAGCGGCTGCCGGGTAAGAATCTGCAGGTGATCGCAGGTCGCACGCTGCTGTGCCGGGCGATCCGCACGGTTGAGGCGGCCGCTGTGCCGAAGATCGTTGTCACGACAGATTGCGACCAGATCGCCAAGGAGGCGAAACGGTGCGGCGCGACCGTTGTTGAAAGACCGGAGGAACTGGCAACGCCGGAAGCCTCGATGTGGGATGCAATCCGCCACGCATTCGCACAGCATCCTGCCGACCTGCTGGCGGCCGTCCAGTGTACGGCTCCACTTCTGACAGTTGATGACGTGCGACGCTGCCTGCTGACGGCGGAACGGTTCGGGCGTTGTGGGTGCGTGACACAGACGAACTCTTGGTGTGTCGACGATCGGATGATGCCGCATCGGATGGACCTGTTGGCGGCCGGGAGTTGCTTCGGACTTCAGGCTCGCGAGTTGGAAGGCTACGAAGCAACGAAGCACGGGTACAAGATTCCGGTCATCTCCGAGATCCCATATCACTGCGACATTGACCGCCGGGAAGACCTGGAATTCGCCCGCTTCGTCATCGAGGGTCGAGGCGGCTGGATGCCCTATCCGTGGGACATCGACAGCACCCGCGACGCGATCGGCTGTGTCTGATCTTGACACTTCCGCGATCCATCTTTCATAATCAGTGCGTCGGGACAATTCCCGGCACTATTCGGCAAACTCCTACACGCCAATGCGTTTAGGGTTGCAAGGTAGGTTTTCGCAACCTGCCGGCGGCCTTTGACGCATTGGCGTTTTTCGTTTCGCCCGCACAGCCGTCGGCGCAGTGTGGGATGAAACAATGAATACGGAGAAGTTGATTGCACAGATCGACTCCCTGCGTGGTCGGTTGAAGGAAATCGACCAGCGGCAGGTGGCGATCGAGCAGGAGTGCGAGGAAAAGCACGAAGGGAAGTTCACCGACGAACTTCGCGCCGAGTACAACACTCTTGACGATGAATACGCTGAGAAAAAGGCGGCACTCGAAACCGCCGAGAGCGACCTGAAGCGGTTGCAGGACAGGCAGAATCGTCCGGCCCTGTCATCGACTCAGCCGCGCATCACGCCTCCCGGCAGCAGCAACCCGCTGGCCGGAACACAAACGCCGAACGACGCACCGGCCCGGATGACGGTTCCGGCGACCGTCCGTCGCCACCGCGTGACGTCGTTTTCGGACGACCCGCACGGATTCACGGCGGAGGAAAAGGCGTACCGCTGCTCACAGTGGTTTCTGGCTCGGTTGAGCAACGATCTTCCGGGGATGTTCAGTTTCCCGCAGGCTGCCGAGTTCTGCCGGGAACACAACATCACGGCCCATGGGTCGGATGACGGTTCCAGCCATTACACCGTGCCGGACGAATTTTCGTCCGATATGATCAACCTGAAAGAACGCTACGGCGTGGCGCGGCAACTCTTTCGCCGCTGGCCGATGACTGGCGACACGCTGCACATTCCGCGACGGACTGGCGGGTTGACTCAGTACGCCGTGGGCGAGAACGACGCCATCACGGAGAGCAGCACCACGCACGACGAGGCGTTGCTTGTGGCTCGCAAGTGGGGCGTGATTGCTCGGTACTCGTCGGAACTCTCGGCAGATGCGGCGATCGGATGGGCTGACCACCTCGTTGATGAAATCGCACACGCTCACGCGAAGGGCGAGGACAACAACGCTGTCAACGGTGACGGAACATCAACTTACGGCGGCATTGTTGGCTTGCGAACTGCACTCAACGACGCGGCTGGCAACCCGACCACCACCAGCGCGGGCGGCGTCGTGATTGCTGCTGGAAACGCTTACAGCGAGATCACGCTGGCGAACTTCCACAGCGTTCTTGGAGTGCTGCCGGAATACGCCGACACCATGAATACGACGTGGCTGGTGCACAAGACTTTCTATCACACCGTGATGGAAAAGCTCATGCTCGCCTCGGGTGGTGTTCCGGCGCGTGAAATCGGCGACGGGACCAGAGGGCGATACCTGTTCCTTGGGTATCCGGTGACGATTTCCCAGCAGATGCCGAGCACGGCGGCTAACTCGCAAGTGTGCGCCTTGCTGGGTGACTTCACTTTGGGGGCAGCGTTCGGCGACCGGCAACGGGAGTCGATCATGTTCAGCCGCGAAGCATATGTGAACTCTCAGAGCACGTTCGAGCGTGACCAGATCGCGGTTCGCGGTTTGGAGCGCTACGACATCAAGGTTCACGACGTCGGCGACTCCTCGACTGCCGGTCCGATCGTCGGACTGCAGACTCTCAACTCGTAACCCGCGGGAGGGCAAACCATGCACCCGATGCTTTCGACCAAGGTGAGCGCAATGGTCTTTCCGACCGCGATCACCGATGACGGCTCGGCCACGACGACCGAGATTGACACGAAGGGCTGGGATTTTCTCAGCGTCTACGTGTACGTCGGCACGACCGACGTTGCAATGGCGGCCCTGGCCGTCACCGAATCGGACACGTCCGGTTCCGGTCACTCCAATATCACCGGCGCGGTGTGGGGCACAGCCACGGACATCGACGGGAACACCACGGCGCTGCCGAGTGCGACCGACGATAACAAGTTCGAGGTGGCGCACATCGACCTGCGAGGCCGCAAGCGCTACGTCGACGTGACGGCGACGGCCGGTGACGGCACGGCCGGCACGTGGATCTACGGTTTCTACATCCTCAGCAAAGGCGCGTCCGGACCCAACTCGTCCTCCGAGATGGGTGCTGAGCACGTTGTGGTTGTGTGATGCTCAAGGAAAACGGCGTCCGGTTCCTGAGTCCCTGGCGGATCTGGGAGCCGGGCGTTTATGTCAACTCGTTGGACCATGGCACGGCGCACGAACTGGTGCGGCGAGGCGTGGCGGAATGGTGCGATGGACCTGAAGCCGGTCAATCGGACAGTGCAGACGGCGGCCGAACTGTGGCCGGTGAGTCTGGAGGAGGCCAAACAGTTTCTGCAAATCGAACACGACGAAGACGACAGCGACGTCGATCGGGCGATTCAAGCAGCGACTGAGGCACTCCAGGACGAAACCGGTAAGCAGTTTATACAGGCCACGTTTGACAGCGAATACGTTTCGTTCCCGTGCGGAACTGACGCGCTGCTGTTGGATCGTACGCCGGTGTCGTCGGTCACGTCAGTGACTTACACGGACACGTCCGGTGATTCTCAGACGTGGAGCAGCAGCCTGTACTCCGTGGAGACCGGCAGTGAGCGCCGAGGGGCATACATCATCCCGGCCTACACGGAAACATATCCGTCCACCCGCGATCACGGCAACGCAGTGACGGTGCGCTACGTTGCGGGTTTCGGCGAGACGCCTGACACCGTTCCGGACCGTATCCGTCAGCAGATCCTAATGCGGGTCTACGACATGTACTACCGGCGCGGCGAGCAGTGCAGTGACGGGCCGGTGATGT
>CALJUK010000633.1 GCA_937975745.1 uncultured Planctomycetaceae bacterium
TCCGTTCGCTGAGTTGCGCGAAGTCGCCCAGTGATTCCCTCCGCCAGCCCTCTGCTTCGACTTCGACCTCTCCCTGCAGATGCTCCACAAGGCGGATGACTTCCTGTGTTTGCCGGTAGCGTTCGACCTGCAAAGACATCCAGCGTCGGCGATCCCCCCGAAACTCCAGATATTCGAGCGCCTGCTTGTAGGCTGCGCGAACGGCCTGCAGCTGCTCGGCGGAACCGCCAGAATCGGGATGGGCGGCCTTCGCTCGCGCACGATAGGCTCGGCGGACGTCCTCCTCCGCATACGGCGGAAGAAGTTCCAGAATCCGCATGCATTCGGGACGCTTCTGGCTCATCGAAGGCTGCTCGGTCGGGTCTGAATTGGAACGACCACCTGACGCAAAACGATTCGTGGCTGGTGCTCGCGGACGGAAAAGGCCATATTGGCGGAACAGATTCCATCTGACAAGTTGTTGGTCCGCCAGCGGATTCATCGTGACGATCATTCGAGACTCCGGTTTGAATTCCGGAGCATGAGACAGGGAGTAAACTATGCCAGCTGACCGTCGTGAATTCTTGCAGACAGCCACCGCCGCCGCAGCATTGTGGGCGGCCGGTCGCGATACGCACGCCGCCGCCAGCCAGGCGCCAGTTCGCCTGGGTCTCATCGGCCCGGGTGGTATGGGGTCGCATCATCTGTCGCGTCTCGTGCATCGCAAGGACGTGGAGATCCGCTGGCTGTGTGATGTCGATCGAAGTCGATTGCAGAAGGCTGTCGATACTGTGAAGTCGACGACTGGGAAGACTCCCTTGGCCGACAGTGACCTTCGCCGCGTACTGGATGATCCGCAGGTCGAAGCCGTCATGATTGCCACCCCCGACCACTGGCATGTTCCTGCTTCTCTGTTGGCCTTGGCCGCCGGTAAACATGTCTACGTTGAAAAGCCGGTCAGCCACAATATTCGCGAAGGGCAGCTCCTGGCTGCTGCTGTCGAAAAAACCGGTCTGGTGCTGCAGGTTGGTACACAAAGTCGCAGCACCGATTTCGTGCGAGAGGCGGTTGAACGAGTGCGGAAAGGCGAGATTGGCGAAGTTCTGGTGGCCAAAGCCTGGAACTGTCAGCTGCGGACCTCGATTGGCAAACGGGAGTCGACCCCGCCACCCGATTATCTCGATTTCGATACCTGGCAGGGGCCGGCACCGCGGGGCGAATTCCGGACCAACATCCACCCGGCGAACTGGCGGTGGTGGCACGCCTACGGTTGTGGGGATATCGGCAACGACGGTGTGCACGACATCGACGTGGCGTTGTGGGGGCTGAATCCTGGCACCCATCCCAATCGCGTCACCAGTATCGGTGGAAAGTACTTCTTCGATGACGATCAGGAGTTTCCCGATACGCAATACGCTATCTGCGAGTACGCTCCGTCGGGCTCCGGCGGACGGGCACTGCAGCTGGTCTTTGAACAGCGGATCTGGTCTCCCTATACGCAGGAGGGCTATTCCAACGGCGGCGCGTTTTACGGCACAGAAGGAATGTTGGTGATCGGCCATTCGCACGGCTGGAAGATGTATGGCAAGCGGAACAAACTGATCGCCGAGCGGACAGGACGTTCCGACCTGGATGCCCACCACAAGAACTTCTTCGATGCGATTCGAACGCCAGGAACGAAGATTCATGCGGATATCACAGCCGCCAACCAGGCCGCGACGATCGTACACCTGGCGAACATCTCCGCCCAAGTCGGCCGGACAGTGAACTTCGATCCGCAGCAGGAGACGATTCTGAATGATGCCGAGGCGAATGCGATGATTCGCCGGGAGTACGAGACAGACCACTGGTCTGTGCCGAAGGGCGTCTAAGGCCGAACCTTCAACAGGCTGGCCGCCGCCGTGAGAGATTCCTACGACTTGGCCGGGGCTGCTTTCGGCGGATTGGACTCTGCCGGGACAGCCTCTTGCGGGACGGCGAAACGTTCGATCATCTGATGTCCGGCGACATAAATCGTCTGGCCATCATCGCTGAAGGTGGCTCCGTGAATATGTCCGGGGCTGGTCTCGGCATGCAACGGTTCGCCCGATGCAGCGTCGTAAAACAGCACGAATCCCTTGTGGTCGCCGCCGGCCACCATAATCCAGGCATCGTCTTCGGCCCACCGAATCTGCTCAATCAGACCCTTGTGTTTCGGGTCTTCAAGCTCGTGCAGACGCTTTCCTGCCTGCCATTCGAACACTTCCAAGCGTGACGGTGCATCCAGGTGGTCGATGTTGCCAATCTTCCCAATCCCGCCGACGGCCAGTCGGTTTCCGTCGTGTGAAAAACGGACACTTCGGATACCGCCGATGGAATGTCGCCGAATTTTG
>CALJUK010000634.1 GCA_937975745.1 uncultured Planctomycetaceae bacterium
GCGATGCACGAGCACAAGGGGTGTTGAAGACAACGCGCACCTGTTTCGTCCGGCCGACACGTGTGGGTATCAAACCTCCGAATCTTCGCTTCCGGCGCCGCCGGATTTCGACGGGCTGTCCAGGCGAAGCGAAGCATGGCTGCCGTCCGTCAGCCTCGGCTTACGGGCCTCAACCGCACGCAACTCGATCTGCGTGAACCGATAAACCTGGCGGGTCACGCGCAAATGGGTATCGATTGCCGGCACGACACGAGAGAGCCGCTCGACATTCGGCGGACCGCTTGCCATTGCCTGTTCAACGGCTTCATCCAGCCAGAGCGCCATGCGCATCAGACCGCTGTTGATGGAGCCCAGGTTGGCCTCGAGCGGGTCATCCTTTTCGAGCGAATGGGCCTGGTAATCGAGTACACGGCTTAATCGCGCGTCGTGGAAGCTGTCCGGTCGGTCGGTACCGGGGACGGGAGACTCGCCGGATTCTTCGAGTGTCGCGACCGTGTCAGGTTCGATAGGTTGAGTATCCATGGAATGGTCTCCTCGGTTCGTTAGGAACTCGACTTGGTGGTCATGCCATTCCGCGGTCGGCGGATGGCCAGGCCATGAAATACAAAGCCGTGGGCCTGCAACACGGGTTCCATCATCCGCTTCGCTACGCGAAGCGCCTTGTTGGCAATCTTCATTCTGGCTTTGAGCTCGCGCATGATCTTCGATTCGGCTTGAAGCATCGCAAGTTCCTGCTTCACGATCGTGGCGCGTTCGGCACCGCCGATGTAACGCACGACCTGCTTGCCGCAACGGCGAAAACGGAGTTTGTAGTAGGTACGTTCGCCTCGCTTTTCTGCGCACACGCACCCCTGGCCCGCCAACTTCTGCAAGTCGTCTGCCGTCAATCGGAGTGCGGCAAGCGCGGGAAACTCGGTGAGTTGCTGGTGTTCGATTCGATGATCGTCGCTGTCGGTTGACTGCATCGTTCTGTTGCTTTCGCCATGCCGATCAAGCGATCGGTCAATGCCATCCATTTCTTGAATTGGTCCTCGGGTACTTCCCCTCCGCGTTCGGCGATGCGGCGACTGAGTTGTTCACCCATCACCACCGATTGCAGATGAAAGACGTGGCTGAGTTCGGCGAAACCCATCAGCAGGTTGCGCTGAACAGGATCAAGGGTGGCCAGGGCCAGTTCACGGAGCGGACCGACTACCTGCTGACAAAGAAGTCGTTGGACGTCGCGCCACGCTTTGCTTGTCTGATTCTGGTCTAGCCATCCAGAACGATCCTCGGCCGACGACGATTCCTGGAACCGGATCAGAGCGGTCGTGTAATCGTTCGGCGGGCCGATCGCCGGGAGTTGTGCCTCGCCGAATTGCCCGATACAGGCGTCGATGTTTTCCGCGGCGTCGAGCAGGGCCTGTTTGAAGATCGCGGCACTGCGGCGCTCGGCGATGAATCGCAGGCGTTCGATCGTTTCCTCGTCCGCTTCCCACAATCCGATGTCGTCGAGACAGACGTCCAAGAAGCGCTCCAGTTGACGCAAGTGATCCACAACCGCCGAGAGTGGAGGCGGTGCGGCGCTGGAGAGTTCCGATGGAGTCCACCCCAGGAAGACCAACTGAGATTCCACCGGTTCCGTCGAACTGTTCACCGAACCGGAGTCGTCGCACGTCGCTGGTTGTTCCGCAGACGCCTCCTCCCCGTTCACCATGTTTCGCATCATGCGACTCAGCGGATCCTCCGGATGGCCTTCCAAGGGGTTTTCGAGATCTTCTCGGATTCCCTCTTGCGACATGAGGCGCCCACGTCGGAATGCAGCCGACTCGAACGACTCGGAAAAACGTTCCGCCTGTTCCAACGGCAATTCGTCGAGTCCAGTGGCCAGCGTCGCAGGCAGCCCGCACGCACGCAGCAGGGCGACGTTCTCTACGTCACACGCAACGACCAGTTCGCCAGAGCCCTGCTCGAGCAACTGTTGCGTGCGTGCGTCGCGGAGGATTTCGAAGACCGGCAGCGCGTCCGCGGACGGGCAACCGGCGTCCGTCAATAATTCGTATGCGTGACCGCTGTCCGCATCGCGCAAGACAACGAAGGATGCGCCGCCGGTGAGCGCCGGTGCCAGGACAATCCGTCCGTCTTCCTCGGCAACCGCGATTCTGGACTCGATCAGGTCCTCTGTCGAGAACTCCGCAGCCAGCACGCTGATTATCTCGTCCGGATCCGGCGGACATTCCCAGACGTCTTCCTCCGCTTCAATGAAACCCAGCGCCATTCGCGTCGGGCGCTGACACTGCGCGAGAAAGCGTTCGATGATCGCTGCTTTTTTTCACTGGACAACATGGTTCCCTCCTCGTGTCACGTATTGTTCGGTGCCGATCGGATGTACGCCGCTGCGCCTGTCCGGGCCGTTCTCTCATCACGACAGATTCCCACACTCCGTGTGTTACTTGTCTCGCACCAACTCTCGATGGAGTTTCACGACCGCGTCGACGATCTTCAGCCGCTCTTTTAACTGCTCCGGATGTAGCGCCTCTTCGCAAGGGAGATCTCGCTGACTGATACCTTCTTGCGTCCAGCGAACCAAGTGATTCGTCTTGTGCCAATGCTCCATCATCTCCGCTGTCAACATCAACAATGAACGCGCCACAGGGTCGGCTGCAGACAACGCGTCAGCGATCAGCGCATCGACGATGCTCTTGTCAAACGAGCGATTGAACGCCTCCAGTCTCCTGGTGACTTCGGGTGCATCAAATCCGATCTCACGAGCCCGCGCGATCGTGCGAAGGAGCTCTTCTCGAGCGGCCGCATAGTCAGTTGTCTTGCGATGTTCGGATTCTTCCGCGAATTCTCTCACAGAACGAGTCGACCAATTCACACTCTCCCAAATCAACTGGCGGACGAGCGCTCGATCTCGAAACTCGGTTGCCGAACAGATTCGCCTGAACTCTTCGTCGGTCGGCTGCCAGACTTCAATACGCCCTGATGTATCGAAGCCAAACACATCCTCCGCTTCGAGCAGCCGTTGAACGACCACCGTGAATTCGCCGGGGAGTTCATTCTTCAGATCTGAGACCCCCATCCTGTCAGCAAGAGTCGGTGACTCCCGCGTGCAATCGGTACAAATTGCGTTGAACTGGATACGCAACCGGAAAGACCAATTGCGCCTTGGAAGAGACGGCGAAGCTGCTTCCCGTTCATGCTGCCCAAGCCGGCCGCCGGTGTGCTTGGCAGACTGAGCATTCGGAACACGGCCTGATCTTTGTCGGTGAAGGCCACCAGAATGGTCTTCGTCTCGCCAAGCCACGCCTTCGTAAGAAAGTCATCAATGCAATGAAACGCGGGCGGATCGTTCGTGGTCAGCGAGCCGTGCTGATTAACAATATCGAACGGTTTGCCGTCTTTGGTTCGTCGCAGAAACAGTCCCCGGACCGACTCACCGCCGAGCACTGGATTTGGCTCCAGCTGCTCATCACCCCGACGAACCAAGACGCGCGCGGCTGCGAGTTGTTCCGGGGTAAACTCTTCGCTCAGGTCCTCGACGAGGGAAGAACCGGAGACCGCCAGATCGCGCACGCCAGCCGTAGGCGGCAAGAGCGGCGCCGCCGAACGCGGCCAGCGCGAGGGTG
>CALJUK010000635.1 GCA_937975745.1 uncultured Planctomycetaceae bacterium
CGTCTTCCCGACGGTGACCGTCCCGTGATTGGTCAAGATGATCGAGTTGGTCGACTTCAGAAATGGCAGGACCGTGTCGGCAAATTTCTGTCCGCCCGGAGTTTCGTACGGAGCCATCGGCACTTCGCCCATGAAGACTTCGACTTCCGGCAGGACACACTGCGGAATCGGTTCGCGAGCCACTGCAAAGGCCGTCGCATGTGGCGGGTGACAGTGCACGACCGCTTTGACATCCGGACGAGCCTTCATGATCGACAGGTGAAGCAGGACCTCGCTGGTCCGCTTTCGCGTACCGGCAATCTGATTGCCTTCCATATCTACCGCGCAGATGTCTTCCGGCTTCATGAAGCCTTTGCAGATCATCGTCGGTGAGCAGAGAACTTCGTTCTCGCCCACTCGGATCGAGATGTTACCGTCATTGGCGGCTGCAAAGCCCTTGTTGTAGACGCGCCGGCCGATCTCGCAGATCTCTTCCTTCAGCGAGCGGTCATGAATTCCGCTGGTCCATTGGTTGGCCATTTGAAGCTTACTCCTCAAAGTTCTGTGCGAGTCCGCCCGCGGGGGCCTCGGTCACCGAGCCCGGTTGGCTCAGTCGATATCAATCTGATCCAGGATCGCTGCGTTGTAGGCATCCACCGGTTTAGTCTGAGGATGAAACGGTGCCGCCGCTTCCGCCCCATCGCTGATCGCTGTCAGCGATCCTATTCCGGCACCCAGTTCGTCATACACGACGAACGGCTCGCCACGTCCTTGGGTCTGGTCGGTCAGTCCCTCGCGCGACAGCGGAGTCACAATCAACCAGCGAGCACCACGCAAGCTGGCATGGCAGCGCGAGAGAGTCACTTTGCCGATCACTTCCGCCACACGCATGGCAGTCCCTTTTCCGTTTTCGTCAAGTTGCCCTGTCAGGCGTCAATCCAATCGGCCAAGCCCCGCGGTCGGTTCGCCGCTGCAAAAGCCCGGGCCAGATTCTTCAGTTGAAAAGTGTTCTTACCGTCCGGAGCGACGCAAATCACGTTCGCCCCGAATTGTTGTGACAACACTTCCACCTCGCCGCCGTCGGCAGCTGTCGCCGCGCGGACGTTACGATTTCGATTACACCGGCAAGCGATCGCGGCGGCCTGTTGTGCGAAGACAACGACACCGGTTGCTTCACCACGGCAGACGGCCGAGACAGACCTTTCGGCCGCCTCCTGCGGGCTACCGACCAGTTCTTGTTTCCAACGATGACCACCCACAGACTGCAATTGATGAATGGCCGCTTCCACGACGGACGAATGACTCAGAACAACCGCCAGCCAGGTTCCACCAGTCCCCGATGTCTCGGTTGTCGCTGCGACACGACGCCAGGAGATGTTTCGCCGCCGCAAAAAGTCTCGGGCCGACGGTGTCAGAACCGTCTTCAGGCCGATGACTACCTGCTGGTGGTGACCAATCCGCTCGGCCAGGGTTTCTTCTGTCAGGACATTGTCGGTCAGTGTGAACTCGTGTGTCGCACTTTCAACGGGTTGTACCGATTGTTGCTTGCGAGCCGACTCCGCTTGAATGCCACTGACGGACGCGGGTGACTGCATTTTCGGAGAACGGGCCGCGATCGGCTGCGAATGGTTCGATTCCGCCGGTGATGCTAAGGCTCGCATCACGTCGGAGACGACTCGCTCGATGAGTTCCCGTTCGAAAGTCATGTAACCAATCTTTTTTCCACTCAGTTCAGACGTCTCGTCCGTCAGGACGCGTCCATTGTTTCGTCGAAGATTCCCAGGATGGCATAGCGGACAGGTGTGTCGTTTGCCTGCAGCATGTCCTGCACAGCCTTTCCATCACTGCTGACCATCACTGCGTCACCGCGGCGACTTCCGACGGCGTCAATCGCAATCATCGGGTCCCCGTCATCCTGGTTGCCCACGCCCAACGGCTGGACAAGCAGCAAGGTCTGCCCACGCAGTGAGGAATGCTTGGTGGTCGACGTGACGCGACCGATGACTCTGCCGACTTGCATCGAAAATCTCCCCGGGTGACTCCGGGCCTTCTGGTACTGCGAAACCTGTTCTCGATTAGATAATGCGGAGATCGTCCACCATTGTGCATCGCCGCTGCCGGGTGAACGTCATTGGGTTCGTCACACCTTCACCCGTCGGAGTGGCAATACTGAAGGAGAGGTACCCCTCGCCCCCCAGACCAAGGCCAGCGGCACAGGGGCCATTTTTAATGAAGAGCGTCGTCTGCATCATCCGCCCCATCGTCGACATGTTGCGAACATTGCGCGAGTGAATGATGCTGGTGTGCCCGAAGCCGTGCTCGAATTCCAACGCCAGTTCCATCGCCTGGTCGGCGTTGCGGCAGCGAACAAACGGCACGAAGGGCATCATCTGCTCTTCCGGGACGAACGGGTTGCTGGTGTCAGTCTCGCCGTACAGCAGTTGCGTTCCGGCTGGCACTTTCAAGCCGATCAACTCGGCCAACTTGGACGCATCCATCCCGACCAGATCGCGGTTGAGGACGGCATGTCCCCCCGGCTCTGTCGGTGGGGTGAAAGCCAGACGAGTCAGCGATGCAATCTGGTCGCTCGAAAGGCGGTACCCGCCCTGGCGTCCCATCGACGTCAACAGGTCGTCGAAGATCGATTCCACCGCAAACACTTCCTTCTCGCCGATACACAACAGATTGTTGTCGTAGGCACCTCCCGAAATAATCGACCGGGCGGCATTGTCGATGTCGGCTGTCTCGTCCACGACGACCGGTGGATTGCCGGGTCCGGCCACGACAGCCCGCTTGCGGCTGGCCATGGCTGCCCGCCCCACACCGGGTCCGCCCGTCACGCACAACATGCGGACGTTACGGTGACTGAAGATGGCTTCGGCCGATTCGAGTGTCGGCGAGCGAATGATGTTGATCAGATTCTCGAGCCCGGTGGCTTCGTAGATGGCCTTATTGAACCGCTGCACTCCGTCGCAGGCGATCCGCGCACCGCTCGGATGCGGATTCACAACCATCGTATTCCCACCGGCCACCATGTTAATCACGTTGCCCGCCAGCGTTGGCAGCGAGTGCGTCACCGGGGTGATGGCACCAATCACACCAAAGGGAGCATATTCGGTGACAGTCAGGCCGTGGTCGCCACTGACGGCATCGGTCCGCAGGAATTCGATTCCGGGAACCAGCTTGATCAGATGCAGTTTTTCGATTTTGTGATCGAGGCGGCCAATCTTGGTTTCTTCGAATTCGAGACGACCGAGTTCGTCGGCCTGCTCGCTACAAATGGCCCGCACACACTCCAGCGCTTTGGCCCGGTCGGCCATGCTGGCGTTCTGCAACTTCTGAAATCCTGCCTGAGCCGCGTCGACCGCCTGGTCAACGCTGTCGAAGACAC
>CALJUK010000636.1 GCA_937975745.1 uncultured Planctomycetaceae bacterium
CCAACGAAGCAGGATGGAGACGCGAATTCAACGGTTGTGGTCGTCTGCCGCGGCAGCCGGAGGCAGCAGCACGATGTTCGACTCATCGACTCCGACGGGCAGGAATACCACACCGCAGTCTGGCGACACCATAGTGACGACGAGAGCCGATATGCCCTGGAATCGACCCAGCCTCTGCCGGACGGCATTGGACTGAGGATCACGCTCGCCGGCTCCGCCAGAGAACTCACGGTCCCGTTCGCGTTTGAAAACGTCGCACTGAACGACGGCAAGGCTGTCATGTTTCCTGGGGTTCCTGATGCTGGTTCATCAGATGCGACAGCAGACGGCGACCAAGCGCGCGTGATTCCGGCATCGTTCGAGTGGGACCTGGAATCCGACGACGTCGGAGCGAACGGTGAGACGGGGGATCTTACGTGGAGATATCGGAACGAAACCGAGCGAGGACTTGTGGCGCTGAATGGCGCAGCGCTGGTGCGCATTGCAGACGGGGAGTTTGACGAGATCGACCGCAGCTACCTGGAGAATACCGACTACCCTCGCAAGATCGTCCCGGGATCACTGAACAACAATCGTCTCCGGCCGGGTACAGTGCTTGGGTTGAGGACGGCGGAGGGAAACTATGCCAAACTCCGGGTCAAGGGCTACGTCGCTCTGCACGACTTTTCCTTTCCCGGCGCTTCGATTCTCACTGAGGATTGGAAGGAATTCGCTCTGAACAAACCCAATCGCTCCGATTACCACATCGAAGTTGAGCGCGTGCTGTTCGAAGACAGGCACTGACCTCATGTTGCAGCTTGTCAGGCAGCCACGGGATGATGTCTGACCACAGACCTGTTTTTCGACGAAAGACCATCCACATGGCCGATCGATGTCCTGCCTGCAATCAACCGGGAATCGACTGGAATCAGAAGTACACGCGGGACAACGAAGACAACCCTGATCCAATCACGTGCTCACATTGTGGAGCCGGATTCCGAGTCTCCGGAACATGGCGTCTCATCTGGATCGTAACTACGAACGGCGCGTTTGTAGCGTTTGTCGCGTTGAATGATCATCAAAACCTGAGGGCAGGTTGGATCCTTCCGGTTGCCCTGCTTGTCGTCGGCTGGTGGATTGCACTGCGATGGGCGCCATTGGTTCGCATTAAGGGGCCTCACGAGTAGCAGAATTACCATGGTTTGGCACAGCGGAGGCTTCTCCCGGTATGACGTCCAGCGACCAACGGTCCGCCCAACTCCGCCGGCAATTGGTCCGGCGTCTGAACAAGGATGGATGCGAGTTTGAGTTTGCAGCGTTCGCTCAAGAGACCGGCTTGGAGAGTCGAGTCGCGGTGGGCATCGCAGAGTCAGTGTTCGCTCGGATCTGTGATCAAGTCCTCAAGGACGGGGAAATCACGGAACGCGAGCGTCGGAAGCTGGGAGTACTGGCCGACCGACTGCAAATTGTTGAGGAACGCCGTACCGACATAGAGAAACAACGAGCAAGCCGCAAATATCGGGAGCGACTGCGCGAGGCTCAAGCGGACGGCATTGTTGCCGCAGACGAACTGCAAGAGCTCCGCAATCTGAGAGTCGCACTCGGACTTGCACCGGGGCCATCCGTTGAGGCACAGCCGGACACACTCAGCAAGCCGATCGTGGGCGGGATTGACGATCGAGACAGCACCCGTTCCTCCACAGCGCATCAGTCACTCGACCGTGAAGGACATTCATCGATTCTGGCCGAGGTGGAGGCTTCTGCTCAGTTCACAAATCGACGTTCGCCCGCACGTCTGGCGCGCGCCCGAGCCGCCGGCCAGAAACGCAAAAACAGACTGTTCACGATCGCATCGCTGCTGACCGTGATTGCCGTCATATCGGCGGTAATTCTGGCGTGGAATCTGCATGCGACAGGAGACGCTGCCATCCTGGCGATCGGCGGCGTTGTGGGACTTGGATTTGGCGGAATTCCGGCTCTGATCCTGTGGCTCATCTGCTGGGGGATCCACCGGAGAGGCTCGCAGCCGGTGAACAGCTCCGCCGCCGTCGTCGTCGCCCGACGATTCGCTGAGAGCAAGTCGAGTCACAGCGTCTCCGAAACACGATTCGGGACGGTACACAGTCATTCAGAAGAGAAAGGACAATTCTACTACGCGACGTTCGAAACCGCGGACGGCCGCCAGTCGGAGTACGAACTCTGCGATGCAAACATGGCAGAGAGACTCACAGTCGGCGACGCCGGAGTGCTGTACGTTCAGTCGGACACGGTTGTCGACTTTGACTGTGTGCTGTCGGCGGAGTCGATCCGCGAACGACACATACGGGGAGCGGTGGAATGCCCGGGTTGTGGAACCGTCTACAAGCTGGATCATGCTCCAACCAATTGCCGGAATTGCGGTACGGCGCTCGACTCGGCACCTGTCGAACCGGAGATCGATCGGCAGGACGTGTCGTTCGTCATGCCTTGGATGGAGCGGTGGTCGGAGAGTATCTGGCGTCGCCGCGGAATGCTGCATGAGGTGGGCCGCCCGAGTCTGAAGCAACAGGTGGAAGCCCATGTCACCTGCGGCTGGTGCCGCACACGGTATGAAACTCGTCCCGACATGCACGACTGCCGGAAGTGTGGTGGCACGCTCCCCATGCCGCCCGGAAACGATCCCGGCCCCAAACCGCCGCTAACTGCGCGCAACCTCCCGGCAGGCTTCGCCACCAATCTGTTGCTCTGGAAAAACACCAGCCTGAAGCACGCCCTGATGCTCATCGCGGGTTCCGTGATCTGCTGTATTGCCTTTCCCATCCTGTTTCCGTGCGGAGTCGCAGGGGTGGTTTACAGCCTGATCGTGGCGCGTCGGCAGCATGCCGCCTATACACACGGCGTAGTGGTGCGGGGTCAGATTGAACGAGTCCAGCGTATCAGCGACCAATCAGAACCACAGCCAGACGTGACGGAAACACATCGCGTGTTCTTCCGGTTTGACGCCAATGGCAAGCCAGTTCGTGGGATGTTCTACTCCTGGGATCCTGCCATTACCAACCACTTTGCCGGTGAGCCCGTCTGGGTGGTCCATCTCCCTGGAAGACCGCATGTGTGCGCGATCTGGCCGCCGTTTGCCTGAGTAGAAGCAACGCAATGACGTTCATTCCCGCCGCGAATTTCGCCGACATCCTCGGCAGTCTGTTTTGTTTCGGTTTGTTTGGCCTCTTCATTGGCGTCGGCGCCTGGTCGGCAGTTCGAGAGGCCAGATTCAAGGCCGGTGTGGAGATCCCCGTCGAGGAAGTGCCGCAGAGAGTGCACAGAACTGCGAAGCGACTGGTCCCGAACTTCGAGGTCTCGAAAGCAATCGTCAAGTATCGGAAGAAGAATGTTGTCAGGAAGTATGAACTGACGGGCCACGTCGGCGACACGCCGATGGAAGTGGAAGTTATGCCGCAGGACAAGCCACCGTTCGTCCGCGAGATTGAGATCATCTACAAGCCGGCGCGGGGCCGTCTCTCCGGTGTGGAGGTCTCCGACGTGCCGGTCGAGGTCATGCAGGCGGCGCTCGACCACATGGACGCGCTCGGCTGCTCCGTGCAACAGATCGACCGAGCCAAGGCGGGAAGAATCGACGATCAGGACGCCTACGAACTGAAGGGCGACTGGAAGAAGGGACGTGTCGAGATCAAAGTACTGGTAAGTGGCGAGGTGATCAAAGTCGAACTGAAGTTCCGAGCAAGTCCAACGAGATATTGTCAAAAGTCGTGTTCTCGCGAGTTGAAGAAAGGCGGCGTATC
>CALJUK010000637.1 GCA_937975745.1 uncultured Planctomycetaceae bacterium
ATACGACGGTCAAACGGCCGAGTTACTTCTGCACGCTGCTGATCTGCGTGGGTGCGATCATCGGAGCCGTCAATGCACCCGAGTTCCTGCAGGACATTATCGTGTACGTCGGTAGTGGTTTGGCGGCCTGCTTCCTGGGACCGATGGTCTATGCCTTGTATTGGCCACGTTCGAATACGGAAGGAACAATCGCCGGAATGCTGGGAGGCTTTACAGCCCACCTCGGAATGTACGTGGCCGGCATTTTTACCAATGGCAGTTTCTTCCAGCCGTACCAGCTGTTCGATTTCGACCCAATCATCGTAGGACTGGCTGTCTCGTTTGTGGCTGGATATGTTGTGACGCTGATCACGCCGGCGCCGCCGGAAGAAATCGTGCGAAAGTACTTCTACAAGCGGACTGCCTGAACAGGCCGCTCGGCAAGTCTCTTCCGCCGGTTGGATTTCACCGAATTGCAACTTTGAAGGCTCGTTCATGCCCGGCTCCGAATACACCGTTACCAACGTCGATGCAATCCTGTCTCCCGGGATGGTTCTGTTCCAGGACATTCTGGATGCGAACCTTGCAGAGATGATTCACATTGCCGGCGACGCCAGCCGACTCCGCCCGCATTGTAAGACCCACAAGATGGCGGAGGTCGTCCAGCGGGAGTTGGACAAGGGGATCGTAAAACACAAGGCTGCCACGTTCGCCGAAGCAGAAATGCTCGCCGACACCGGTGTGAAGGACATCCTGTATGCCTATCAGCCGGTTGGGCCCAATATCGGCCGCGCGGCCACCTTCCTGAAGACATACCCAGACGTCACGTTCATCGCGACAGTTGATGATGCGGGCATCATTCGCACCCTGGGCGAAGCGATGACAGCGGCCGGTGTCGAACTGCCGGTGTTGCTCGACGTCGACACTGGTCAGCACCGCACCGGCGTTCTCCCGGATGACAAGGCGGTCGAGCTGTACCGGCTGATTGCGTCAACGCGCGGAGTCCGACCCGCCGGATTCCATGTCTACGACGGGCATCAGCACCAGCTGACCATGGCCGAACGCGAAGCAGCCATCAATCCCGAATGGGAAAAAGTGATGACGCTGCGAAGTCGACTACTCGAAGATGGCCTGTCGGTCGAACGAATTGTTGCCGGCGGGACGGGATCGTTTCCGGTCTACGCAGCCAAGGACGTGCCCGGACTGGAACTGAGCCCAGGGACGTGTGTCTTTCAGGACGTCAGCTACGGCGAACAATTCCCGGACCTGAAATTCCGACCGGCCGCCTTATTGTGCACTCGCGTCGTCAGCCGCCCGACACCGGACCGCATCACTTGCGATCTGGGCTACAAGGCGGTTGCGTCCGATCCGCCGATGGACAAGCGAGTCTTCTTCCCCGATCTGCCGAACGCGAAGCTTGTGCTGCAGAACGAAGAGCACCTTGTGCTCCAAATGCCCGAGCCATCGGATATCGCTGTGGGCACAGTCCTCTGGGCCGTCCCGAGACATGTTTGCCCAACGTCGGCATTGCACAAGTCGGTCACCGTTGTCGCGGACGGTGAAATTGTCGGCTGCTGGAACGTCATCGCCAGAGATCGCAGCCTGACAATCTAAGGCGGCCCGATCGGACACGCGCCCGGCGGGTGGCCACCGCATTTTTCTTATCCGACCCGACTTCAGTGCACCACCATGGCAGCATCACGAATTTCCACTGGACTTCCTGCGTTCGATCAGATGTTAGGGGGCGGCCTTCTCCCGGGAATGTTGACCGTCGTCATGGGGGCCACGGGCATCGGCAAGACACAGTTGGGACTGCACTTCGCGAATGCCGGTCGGCAGCAGGAAGGCGAGCCCGGCATTCTCTTCGACATGACCAGCCGAGGAGACTCGCAGAACCATGCGGACTACGCCGCCCGGCTGTTCGATTGGCCTCTCAGCGAAAGACAGATTTCCGAACGTCCCCATCCGTCTGATGTGTGGGACCGCGACCTCGCACGCCGAGACTATCTGCACATCTTTCGCCGCAGCGGCCGCCGCGTGACTGTCAGCGACCTCAGCCACGACGACTGGCAGGAATGGAAAGTCGAGTTGATGCGCAAGCTCGACTGGGCGATCTCATTCTTTTATGGCAATTTCGTCAACGGTGTTCGCCGATGTGTGATTGACGGCGTCGAACCGACCGATCGCGCAAGCGACTCGTTCCAGTTTGAGATGTTCGAATACATCTACCACCAGATTCTGCACAAGGAAGCGGATTGGGTGGCACGCGATCTGTTTCGAGCCCAATTCCGCGAGAATGCCGACCGCGTTGCTGAGCGGATGTACGACCACCAGCAACTGGCTTGTCTGCTGCTCTACACTTCGCACGAAGTGCTCCTGGACGAACTGCTGTCGCGGCCGATCCAAAGCGGCGACGTCCTGTCCAACGCCAACACGATCATTCTGATGGGCAAGGTGCGTGACGGCCTGAAGATGCGGCGTGCCCTGCACGTGGCCAAACACCGTGGCAGCGCTTGCGACGACTCGATCGTCCCCTTCGAAGTGACCGACACGGGCCTGAAGTTGGAAGCGTGAGTCGCGACCACATCCGGTAACGGCCAGCCTGAAACGGCTCTCAATACTCGTGGGATGTTTCGTCTTCGTCGGTTGTTTCGAAGCTGGAAAACTCCGACTTGATGACCCGGCGGATGCGACGTTCGGTCACTTCGGCCTGCAGGAGAGTGATCGCCTCCGTGATGGACATCACGCCCTTCTCTCCATCGAGCCGGTCGCGGACGGCGACCTGTCCCTGCTCGGCTTCGCGTGGTCCCACGACCAGCATGTAGGGGATCAGTTCGAGCTGGGCGTCGCGAATCTTCGATTGCAGCTTGCCACTCTTGGCGTCAACCGACACTCGGAAGCCCGCCTCGCGGAACTGCCGTTCAACCTGCCGAGCATAGTCGAGCGACTTATCCGACAGAGGCAAGACACGAACCTGCTCGGGTGCCAGCCACAACGGGAAGGCTCCGGCAAAATGCTCGATCAACATCCCGACAAATCGTTCCAGCGAACCGAACGGTGCGCGGTGCATCATCGCCGTACGGTGCGGCTGATTGTCGGCTCCGATGTACTCCAACTG
>CALJUK010000638.1 GCA_937975745.1 uncultured Planctomycetaceae bacterium
TACGGCGAAATTTTCGGCTGGGACATCCGTAGCTGGAACCTCGTTCGCCGTGGCCTTGTCGCCGACGGTATTGCGGATCTGGCAGTCCAGCAGAACCAGTTGGTGGTTGCCTCCTGGAGTGGCTCGCTGCAATGGCGAGGCCTGGAAGACGACCGCCTGTTGCGGGAAGTGAAACTTCCTGGCGCAATTCTGGGGATTGCCGCCTCACCGGATGGCAACACTGTGGCCAGTGTTTGCGGCGATCGCGCGATCCGGCTGTGGACGATGCTCGAATAGAACCGCCGGCCCGAACCGGCGATTCACTCTGATCCCCCAAAAACAACGACTTCGCCGAAAAGACGACACTGTCAAAAAAGACGAGAAGCGGTTTCGAAACCTCTATGTTCTTCGTCGTCGTCCTGTGAATGCTGTCCGAAGACTTGCTACCAACCGGTTTTGAAACTGGTTCTAGACCGTCGGGTCTGACGCGGAGACACCTTCGGAGTCCGCGTCCGTCGTCGCTTCGATGTTGGACGAGGCTTCGTCGGATGCCTCGTCGGGCTTCTGGTTGGCGATGGAGTAGAGTGTGATTTCGCCAAATTTTTCGCCGCACTTGGGACACTTCGCTTTGGCAATTCCCTTGCCGTTTGCCCCGCCGATCTTCTCTTTCTTCCGGGCATCCTCGCTGACAATCAAACCACAGTTCTGACATTGCCGGCCAACAACCGTCAGCTGAAATGCGGGGTCAGCCAGGTAGTACTGCGACTGGTCGAGCCTTCCGAATGCCTGCTCGGTGTAGTGACAAGTCACCGGCTGAAGGTTGTCGTTGAGTGGGATATCGAGCCCGTCAATCAGGTCGGTCACACCAAACTGCTCTTCAAGAATCGTTTGCAGGCGGCGAAACTCAGTCAGTGTGAGGGAAAGACAGCGTTTGGTGGCTTCTGGATTCGCCGTCGGGATCAGCACGGCAATTCGACCCATGCCGAAGACGGGAACTCCTGCGAACATCGACTCGTGCTCGTACATCACGGGCTGCACGACCGAAATCTGTCGGACAAGTTCTGCCGGAACGGCGTCGAACTCGAGCGCCGGAAGAAACTCAAACGGATCCTCGACCTTCGGTTCGGGGGGTTTGGTCTCGCTCGCGGCTGCTTCAACTGTCGGCGGAGTCGTTGGAGGAGCGTCCTTCCCCTTCTTGCCTTTCTTGGCCTTCTCCTTCTCTTTCTTGGCTTTGGCAGCCGCTTTCTTTGCGTCGGCTTCCTTCTTGGCTGCCTCAGCGGCGCGCTTCTTGCCTTCTGCCTCGCGAGCCTTCTTTATTTTCGTTTTGACGGCTTCACTCGGTTCACCCCGCAAGAACGCAAGAACCTCTTCGCGGGCCTGTTCGAGTTTGCCTGGATCGATCTTTCCGAACATCCCCGGCTTGGCAAGTGTCAGGAGCAGCAACCCATCGTCGGCGAAAGCGACGTCGACAGAGGTAAACGTCTTTTCCAAGCTGCCTGGCACGAGCTTCAGCTTCTTGGGATCGACCGAATGCGAATGCAAGTCGGTCATCCAGTGAACGTATCGACCTGCAGAGTACTCTTTGGGACCCGTCTCTTCGGACTGAGCCGCGGCTGACTTGGCGGCGGCGATTTCCGCCCTCTGCTCGTCAACCGACTTATTGGGCACAATGAACAGCGCCGAGCAGCGGGGGCATTTCCCCACCTTTCCGCGATGCCGTTCGGCCACTTTGATCCGGCAACCGTTGGCGCAATAGACAATCAGGCCCGGTTCGGAGCTGGCCGGTCGATTCGGCCGGCGACGTCCGCCTGACTTTCGACGTTGTTCGCTTTCCATCTGCTCCTGCAACGCGACTTGCAGCAGCACATCGCCCCCCGTGGCCTCCGAATGGGGAATCTGGTTCTCGTCGTCCGCCTGTGTCGGTTTCGGCTTGGCCTCCGGCTGCTCTCCCTCCTGAGCCTTCTCGGGGGGAGCCTTGGCGACGGGCTCCGCAGCGGTCTTTTCAGCTGCGGCAGCGGGAGCCGAATCCTGCGGTGCAGCGGCCTCAGTCGCTTTCGCCGGCTCGCTTTGCAGCGGGAATGTATCGCCTTCCGGCTCCGCCGCTACGGGAGTGGAATGGGGCGGTGCTGGTGGAACTGGGCGTATCGGCGGCTTTGCGGTGGGAGCCCCGGCAGTCGCGGACGGCTCCCCGGTGGAAGGAGCCCCAGATCCAACATGGCCTTGGCCACTTCGGGCGCCAGGTCGAAATCCTCGTCGTCCGCCTCGACATCGTCCGATTCGGCCCCTTCGACTTCGGCGGCCTGCAGCCTGATCCGCTCTAACTCGCGCTGTCGATCTTCTTTTTGGCTGTAGATCACCGGCGAGGGCGCCGAACGCATCTGCCGGTATTTCTCCTCGATGTCTTCCCGCATGATGCTGCCGCAATTCCAACACCGCACCAGGCCGGAGCGGACCTGAACATGGCAAATGCGTCATTCGACTTCTTCTTCACCGGAGTACGAAAAATCGACTGTTGGAAACACCTTGTGGCGATCTTCGTCAAGCACGTGGTTACACGTAGGACACTGAACAGTGTCGTTCAGCAATAACCGACCGCAAGACGGGCATGTAATGATTGATACGCTCATCAGATCCGAAGATTCCTGGCTCGTGCACGCAGGTCCGAACAGGCGGCAGTCGCTGCCCGGTGTGCTGGCAAGCAAATATGACTGAAAGAAATGTGAAACAGCACTCTGATATTAATTCCCAATGCGAAGTCAAACCGGCCGGTTTCGGCTGGCGGCGATTCGCACCAGCCGTTCATCGAGCAATAATCAAAATCGAATAATGAACAGGCCGACGGGACAAACGCAGTGACCGCAAGTGTCACTTGGGGCTCAACTGTTCTTTCCTCACTCGCCGTGCACCGGCGATGATGGGACTTGCAATGATTGCAAGTCACTCGGCACTCACAACCTGGACCAGAATTCATGTACCACTGGTGCGCGGCGAATCAAACGCAGTCCCAACTCGTATCGTAAGCGAACGACTCCGCGCAATTCGAGCCCGGTGACTACCCTGACGCCTGAATGTATCATAGGGCATCGGAGATTTCAGCCGCTATTTTCTACACGGGCTGCAGATTCGGTCAATTGGGAGCCGACTGTAGTGACCGCCGCAGACGCGTGCTTTTTTGCAACATCGAGACTCTATCCAAATGACGTTCCGGCGGTGAGCCGAGCCTCTCTGCGAAGATCGGCTTTCGTTTCTCGCGTTCGGCCCCGCAGCGTCGTGGATCAACACAGATTTCCGTCAGACACAGCAAAGACAGGCCATTCATGGGAGACTCCATCGGACTGCAGAAACAGCAACTCAGAGACCACTTGCGTCGAAAAAGGGCACACTTGGCCGATCGACCCGGCCTCAGCCGGCTCATCCACCAAAGGCTGACCTCCTGGCTGCAACGGCAATCGCATCAGAGAATTGCGATATATATCGGTGTCCGGGACGAAGTCGAGACTCGGCCCATCATCCTGGAGCGACTCCAGGCGGAAGCCGACGGCCGATCTGATTCCCTCACGCTGGTTCCCTACTGTGTCGAAGACGGCCT
>CALJUK010000639.1 GCA_937975745.1 uncultured Planctomycetaceae bacterium
GGCCGGGATGACCTGCCGCATGGTCTGGGTTGGGTCGAGTTCGCCATAGCCGACGGTCTGCCATTGCATGAGGGCCGCCACAAGGAGACCCAAACCGCTTGCACCGACGGCCAGTCCCGCAACAATGCCGACTTCGGTCGTAACCGACTTGCCGAACCAGGCCAGCCAGCGGCTGGGCGGATGCAGTCTTTCCGTGATGGCGAAGACTTTGGTAAATAGCGCGAAGACGAGCATCTGATAGCCAAGCAGCGTCACAAAGGCCGCGACATGCAGTGTGTGAATGTCGAATCCGATGTGACCGACAAACCTGGGGCCCTGGGACAACCACAACATGACGGCGATTCCAACCAGCATCAGCGAGATGCCGGGAATCATGAAGAGCCACCGCGGACTAAAGAGCAGCATGAATTTCAAATGCCGCCAACCGTCCCGCCAACTGCGGAGATGCGGTGGACGGCTGCGACCATCGGGATGCAGGATGGTGGGAATTTCGGCAATGTCCAGTCCCATCAACGTGCTCTTAATGACCATCTCGCTGGCAAATTCCATCCCGGAAGTCCGCAGACCAAGCCGTTGGTAGGCATCCTTACGGAAACCGCGCAGTCCGCAGTGGAAGTCGCCGGACGGACAATGGAAGAACAAGCGGCCGATGCCAGTGAGAATTGGATTTCCGATCCAGCGATGCTTCCAGGGCATGGCTCCGGGCATGATTCCGCCGCGAAAGCGGTTTCCCATGACCAGATCATGCCCTTCTCGCAGTTTCTCGACAAAGCGGGGGATGTCGCCGAAGTCGTAACTGTCGTCGGAGTCTCCCATGATGACGTACTCCCCGCGGGCGGCGGCGATGCCCCCCTGCAGTGCGCTGCCATAACCTTTGCGGGGAATGTCGACAACGCGAGCGCCCAGTTTGCGCGCGATCTCCTGCGAGCCGTCGATACTTCCATTGTCGGCGATGATCACCTCGCCCGAGATGCCTGCCGTGGACATCGCCCGCAGAGCTTTCTCGATGCAGACGGCCAAGGTTTCCGCCTCGTTCAGGCAGGGCATCACGACGGACAACTCAAGGGAATCGAGCTTGTCTGACTTCTCCAGGACAGTCTGCCCAGACAGCACGGTTTCGCCTGCACGCTGGTTGTTGGCTGCAAGGTTGGCAACCGTCAGGATGGAATTTGCTCGGACCATTGATGGGGGCTCCTGCAAGCGAGGCACCGCAGGACGCGGTGCGTGTGAATGCCTGTGAATTGTATCGTTTCGGGAAGACGAGTTCTTCGTCTCGCGTCGCCAATGACTAGCCCGCATTGCGGGCACCTGTGGCGGCGTTTGGACGCGAAAGGGTCTGCAATTGAGGTCGGTTACGCCACCAGTAGCCACTACACTTAAACGCAGCGCGCATTGATCAACCGGCGATTGGCAGTTGTACTGAGGGAACTGCAAGGGGGAACGATCAGCTGACAAAAAAGCACTTCGGAACGGAGCGAATCCATTCCGAAGTGCCCGGAGATGAGGCCATGTCATGGAGGGTGACCCACTCACACCAGCCAGTGACCGACCCACTGTCCCTTGTGATTAGCCAGCGGTGGCGTACTTGGGAGCACCACAGACGACGTCACAGCTGCTGTTGCCATCGCAATCGTCAGTTGTGTCATCCCAGCGGCTGCCAGCGTATTCGCTCTTCACTTTGCCAACACCCTTGCTGTCGGTTCCCGAGAAACCGGTGAAACGGTAGCTCTGATCCAACGCTCCGATGGCATTCGAGATGTCGTTCAGCTCGGTGTTGACGGCGACAGCGACTTCACTGAGACCGACAACCATGGCCAGAACAGCAATCGTGAGGACGAGGACGAGTTCAGCGGAAATGACAAAGCCGACTTCGTCGTTCAACAGTTGACGCAACATGATTCAAGTTCCTTGTGAGAGAGTGTCCGCACTCGATGAGTCCGGACGCGTGAGAGAGTTGACGCGACAATCCCTGTCGGGCTGCCTGGCACCTACCGGAACAGCCATCCCTTAAGGCGTGGACCAACCCGGCAAAAAAGGTCAACCACGCCGACAGACGTTGGCTCCTCCACGGGCTGGACGGGACGTGTTCCGCTCGGCCGTTGCGGTTTCATCTGCCCCGACAAGAAATGGCCATTCCCATGTCGGGTTGTCTCGTCGTCCCCGTGTGAGGACGCTGGGAGTAAAAGCACGGACGATGCCGTTCGTCGCCGCAGGGGCCGATTGACTCCAATGTTGCCGACTGGAAACACGACTGAAGCAATTTGACAAGAACAACTTACGGCTTTTTTCTGTTTTCCGACAACGTGATAACGAATGGGTGCATTGGCGGGAGTCGGGGGGCAAAATGTCAAGCCGCCTTAGCGCTTGGATTGACGCGCTGTGCGGCCGCACAAACAAAAAAGGCCCCGAGAGGAACCCTCCTCTCGAGGCCTGGAACGCAGATTGGATTCACCCGGAGCAACGAGAGTCCTAGGCGAATCGGGTCGCGAAGCGATTAGCCAGCGGTGGCTGTGGTGGGAGCACCGCAGACCACGTCGCAGCTGCTGTTGCCATCGCAGTCGTCGGTCGTGTCGACCCAACGGCTTCCGGAGTACGAGCTCTTCACTTTGCCAGCGGCAGCGTGGAAGCCAGTGAACTGATAGGACTGATCCAGAGCGCCAATGGCGTTCGAGATGTCGTTCAGTTCGGTGTTGACGGCGACAGCGACTTCGCTGAGCCCGACAACCATGGCCAGAACGGCAATCGTCAGGACGAGAACCAGCTCAGCCGAGATAACAGCACCAAATTCATCGTTCAGCAGGTTACGCAACATTTCAGGAGTTCCTTTTTTCGTGCAGAGAGATCGTTAGAACGCAAACATTAGAGAGAGACAAGAATCGCAGCCAGAAGAAGGTCTCACACCACAAGCGAGAGCGAGGTGGACTCGTCGGTCTTCCGGCGAGAATCAGCCCCGAGAGGACGAAGCCTCTCGGGGCCTTCAGAGTTCATCCCCATTCACCCGGAGCAACGAGAGTCCTAGGCGAATCGGGTCGCGAAGCGATTAGCCAGCGGTGGCTGTGGTGGGAGCACCGCAGACCACGTCGCAGCTGCTGTTGCCATCGCAGTCGTCGGTCGTGTCGACCCAACGGCTTCCGGAGTACGAGCTCTTCACTTTGCCAGCGGCAGCGTGGAAGCCAGTGAACTGATAGGACTGATCCAGAGCGCCAATGGCGTTCGAGATGTCGTTCAGTTCGGTGTTGACGGCGACAGCGACTTCGCTGAGCCCGACAACCATGGCCAGAACGGCAATCGTCAGGACGAGAACCAGCTCAGCCGAGATAACAGCACCAAATTCATCGTTCAGCAGGTTACGCAACATTTCAGGAGTTCCTTTTTTCGTGCAGAGAGATCGTTAAACGCAAACATCAGAGAGAGACATCATCTCGAACCACGCATCCCGCAGGGCGGACGCGGTCCCATACTCGTTCCGTACCGCGTACGACGAAGGAAAACTCGATTCCCCCTCCGCCGGACGAAGTCCGGTGTGGACACTGCGGACGCATCGCCCACGGCATCACGGCGAATCTGTCGGCCGACAGCCTCGCCACGTTCTGCAGAACATGTATCAAGGTCAGGGAAGATGCCTTCCCTGCTTCTGTTAGGGCGGGCCGTCGCCGGAGCGACGGCCCTGTGAAACCTGGAGTCCTTGCGAAGCGGACCCGTTGCCCGACATCCCATCCGGGCGCTCTCTCACCATCACCCGGCTTGGAACTCCGAGGTCAACTGACCGGCCTGAAGTGCGTCGCTCTCTGCCGACCTGAGGTCGTCAGCTTTTCGACGTTGCGTTTACCGACCAGGTTTACTCGAACATTCTCACCGGAACGTCACGACTGGGAGGCGGATCGAAGACAACTCACCAGTTGGCCGCCCGAGTCATGGCCCGCAATAAGGCACGCGTCGTTCCAAAGCGACGGATTCGCCGGAAATTCGGCGTTGTTTCCGATTGGCAACATTGCCGTAAGTAACAAACTGGCAAGGAGGTGCGTAGAAAGCGTGGAGACCCTCATTTTTTGACGAATGTGCGAAGAGGTGGCATTGGGGCATCATCGAACCGTTCGGGCCGATGAGCGCCCTTTGACGGGATGTGTTCAACCCTCGGTACACATTAGAGGGGAACTGCCGGAATGATGCCTGCCGCCAACAGCGATCTGGCGGAACGTCAACACGCTTGACGCGGTTCCAGATGCTCTGCGTGCTTCGTCTTCGTCCTGAGAGTGCTGGCCGAACACTCGCACCAACCGGTTTTGAAACGGACTCTTGTCGAGGTTTTGAAAGCAGGACGGCCCTGGAACCTGGTTCCAAGGCCGTCCACACATTCGTTTCATCTCGATAACCTCAGCAAAGGCTGGTGTCATCGGCCAACTTCAGACTAGCCGGTGGTCGGGCCGGCGGGGACACCGCAGACGATGTCACAGCTGGTGTTGGCATCGCAGTCATCCGGAGCGTCATCCCAGCGGCTGCCGTAGAAAATGCTCTTCAGTTTGCCAGCACTCTTGCTGTCTTCACCCTGGAATCCGGTGAAGCTGTACTGCTGAACCAGCGCGCCGAAGGCATTGGAGATGTCATTCAACTCGGTGTTCAGAGCAACGGAGACCTCGGTCAGACCAACGAGAAGGGCCAGAACCGAAATCGTCAGGACAAGGACGAGTTCTGCCGTGATGACGGCACCACAGTCGTCCGCAAACAGGTTCATTGCGAGATTTTTCATGAGCGAGAGTTCCTTTCGAACGTCGATACCCACAGGCATCAGTCAAAAATGAGAGACCACAAACACACAACAGAGAGACGAGCAGCCTGAGAAACTGCTCACACGAAACACACCTTCCGAGTCCCATCCTGCCGACGAGATTCGGTTGTCTATTCGAATCCGACGCATCCGTCGCCGGAAACGGTCAACACCCACTCTCCAGTCCAGGCGGAGTCTGGAGCGGCTCCGCCCTCGACGCACCGTTGCCGATGCTGAACTGCGATCGCATCCCCCCAATGCCGAGGCAGAAAGGCGGAGATTCAGAACCGCCAACCCGTCGCGGGCTGGTCGGATTGCTGTTGCACGCGGGGACTGCCGTACGGCAGTCCCCGTTCAGGAACTCGAATACGCGCCGCGGAGGCCGACAGGTTTCCATGCCGGCCAGGTGCTCTCTCTTTCACCAGCCACGGACGCACCGAAGTTGTCTGTGTCGTTGCGAAAGGCGGTCGACGTCCTGAGTGGGAGTGTCGTGATCGCCTTCCATCGCGTTTTGACGGCATGACCGAACTGTTCCGGTCGATTGCCATCGCCATGCGAAATGCTACAGATCGCACAGCGCGTGCCATCGCGATCGCAGGAGCAACCAAACGCATGGTGCGAACCGAAATAACCGGCCCTATCTGCTTTCAGAAAAACGAGATGTAGCAAATGGAGAGAAAGTGAGGGTCGTTCCAGTCCGCCCGATGACTGATGTTGGAACGTTTCTTCTGCCTGGCGCGAGTGAACGGAAGTTGTTCAGAGAGCCGAACAGATTAATTGCGCCAGAGACATGGATTGGGCTAATGAAGCGAATGGAGTGAGTGGCGGCGATCGCAGGGGAGGTGGGAGTCGATTCGCAGGAAGGAATTGTCCGAATCCGGCAGGTGGTCCGGTCAATAGCGACTGCCACGCCGATGCCAGGCACCAGACGCGGCAGTCGCCAAGCGACACGATGCTCGCTATTGACCGGGAATCTCACAGGCGTCGCAGGGAGGGATGGTCGGCATGGCCGGGACCGGCGTCGTCACCGGACAATCACCCGCCTTCTGACCGTCGGTGGTCGGGCACGTCATTTCAATGGGACAGGGAGCGGACGATGAGAACTGCTGAATCTGCATTCCCCCTCCCATTCGACCGGATGTACCGACTCCGTACCCGATCTCCGTTGAAAGACCCATCCCGCCTCCCACGCCGTACCCGTCATTCGGTGTGTCGTAAAACGATGAGCCAGCCACCCAGGAAGTCGGACCAGTCCATTTCCAGCACCCACGGAATGGGGCAACAAAATAGGATTGGTTCAACGACTGCAGAGCCCAGCTCAGATCTCGCAACTCGGCGTTGACGGCCGAGGTCACACAGGTCAGTCCCACGATGACTCCCAGCACGGTGATCGTCGCAACGGTCACCAGTTCGGCGGAAATCAGAAAACCCACTTCATCGCACCACAGTTCTCGGAAGGCGTGTCGCATCGCATCGCTCCTCTCAGGTCGGTCGTGTGTCGCTCTCTGTCGGACAATCGACCCAGACCGGTCTCGCTGTCGGCCTGGGTTGAACTCGCTTCCGGACCCAGACAAAAAGTCGCACTTCGACCTTGGCATCTGCTGTCGGGTGGAACTCAATGCCCGCCG
>CALJUK010000640.1 GCA_937975745.1 uncultured Planctomycetaceae bacterium
AGCTGGTGGGCCCCCGCTGCCTCCTGGACGGGACGCGGGGGCGCGGTCACCGTGAGCATGGGGTCCGGAAGACTGGCGGCCACGGGGACTTTGTGAGCCAGTGCCTCCATGCGCTTGCGAGCAGCCTGAACCTCGGGGTTCTGCTGAAGAGCGGCCTGGATATATTCCTCGATCGCATGCGGGCCTTCGAGGTGAGAGAAGACTGGTGCTAACGTGTCGTGGGCCGAGACCTGAGTGACCGTCGCCCGGTGGGATTCGCGACTCAGATGGGCGTATTCGGGATCACGGACATGTTGCCCGGACCGGCCGCCGGTCAGGATGCACAGCCACCCTAGAAAGAAAGAATATCGAAGGACGATCCGTGTCCAAGCCTACCCATGCGAAATACTCCCTATCGATCTCGATCGGCCCATCGATACACGCGGCTCAAACAGCACACGCCGCAGAACCGCTGTTTGTTCGAAGTGTGGTCCGGTTATATCGATTGTGATTACGATTGATTCGCCGCTGGCAAGAGCAGCAGCGCCAACAAGCAGAGCCCGTTCCACACAAGGCGGAACGGGCTCGAGTTGGCTGCACAGGTGAATTGCCTGCCAGAAAGGGAGTTGGAATCTGGCTACCGGGTTCCCTCACGCTGAGCAACCGACTCGGCATACAGTGTGTCGACGGCAGTCAAGTAGGCCGTCGGATCAGCAGCGATCTTGTCAGTGCAGGGAGGGCAGCAGACATACACGACACGGCCACCGACGATCGTCCACTTCGCGGACCGTGGCAGGGGCTTCTTCATGACGGGGCAGATGCGTTGGGCCTTCGCCATATTGGCGTGAACTGTCGCCCAGTGTTTAGGGGCAATCTTTTGCTGCAGGCATCCCTGGCAGCAAAGAAAGATCTCCTCCTTCTTCTCACCGACGGTCACCTTAATGGGAGCGCCGTGATCGCCGAGTCGCTGTCCAGAGACGGGGCAGATCTGTTGCACTGCGATGTGCAACTGGTCCTTCTCCTGCTGTTCTTCGGAGGACAGGTCACCGGCACTCACCACGCCAGCCACTGCTGTTACGAACGACAATGCGATCAATGTACTGAGAGTCTTCATGTCCTATTCCTTTCGGGGACAAAGTGGTGAGGCGTCAGCCGACACGACGGTGTGCACGACCTCAGCCTCAGGACAGGGGCAGCGTCATGCCGCCTTTGATTCTTTCGGTTCTGTCGTCAGGGATGAATCTTCCACGGACATCTCCAGGAGTTCGTCATGGAGTCCGGCGCGAAGCTTGAACTCCATGTATGCGCAATACACCGTCGGGACCACGAATGTCGTAAACGGTTCAATCAGCATGCCGCCGAATACCGGCCAGGCCATGGCTCGGGCGACATCCGAACCTCGTCCGGTCGACAACAGCACCGGCGCTAAAGCGACCAGCGTGGTGATGGTCGTCATGACACAGGGGCGAATCCGCTTCAGGCCGGCCTGGTAGATCTCCTCTCGCAGGTCAGCCACATTGTCGATGGAGCGCCGTTTCAAACGCTCGTGGATGTAACTGGCCATCACAATGCCGTCATCCGCTGCCAGACCGGCAAGAGCGATGAAACCGACCCAAACGGCTGTGTTGAGTTCGATGCCCATCACAGCGATGGCGATCATTCCACCGGCACAGGCAATCGGGATTCCGGAAAAGACGACCAGTGAAATGGGAAGGTTGCGAAAGTGCAGGTAGTGCAGCAGCAGATTGATGAGGAACACGCTCGGCAGAATCCACATCAGTCGCTCGTTGGCTTCGATCTGATTCTGAAACGAACCCACGGCCTGGAGTTCGAAGTTCCCATCCGGGAATTTCAGAGTCCCATCCTCCCGCACGACTCGTAAGCTCTCCATGACGGCGGAAACCGTTTCCAAATCGCCCGCACCGGACGGGGAGAACATGACATGAGCAACAAGGCGCGAGTCTTCGCTGTTGACCATCCCCGGTCCCCAGGTCGTGGAGACACCCGCCAGTCGCTCCAGTGGAACCACGTCGCTCGTGTGGGTAACCACTGAAACCTGCGGCAGGTCACCGATACGTTCCCGCACATCGCGTGAAAACCGAACCTGAATGGGATACCGCTCGCGCCCTTCCACAGTGGTCGTGACGTCAACTCCACCGAGGCCCGCCGCTACGACCTGATTGACCATCATTGTCGTCATGCCATATCGAGCGGCCTCCTCGCGGTCGACTTCGAACTCGTAATACGGCTTGCCCATCACGATGTCCGGATTGACCGTCCCGGAATTGACCATCGGGTGCTGCCTCAACTGCTCAGCAACCGCTGTGGCTGCTTCTCCAAGACCTTCGAGCGAGTCGCCATAAATACGGACGGCCATTGAGGCCTTGATGCCCGCTTGCAACATGACGACGCGCCCTTCAATCGGCTGCAGCGGGGAGGCCGGTGTCACCCCGGGAAGTGTTGCGACCGCGTTGATCTCATCCCAGATCTTGCGTTCGGTCATTCCCGGACGCCATTGATCTTTCGGCTTGAGCATCACGTAGGTTTCGACCATCGCGGCGGGTGCGGGATCGAGTGCCGAGTCGATTCGTCCTATCTTCCCCAGCACATTTTCAACTTCCGGGATCTCTTTAATCAGCACGTCCTGAGACTGCAGGACTTCGACAACCTGATTAAAGCTGGCCGCCGGATAGAGGCTGGGCATGTAGAACCAGCTCCCCTCGTCCAGTGCAATCCAGTCATCCGACTTCAGTCCCGTGAACGTGTGCTTGGCATCGACGTATCCGGGCACTTCGTTCAGGTCCGCGCCAAAGAACCTCGCAACAGACTCCAGCGGACGCAGGACTGCTGGCAGACCGAACCATGCTCCGAGTCCCAGCACAAGAATCGCGGCTGGAAATGAGAGCATTAAGAGTTTGTGATTCAGTGCCAGGCGGAGACGACCGGCATACAGCCAACGGGTGAAGCGACTGGTGGGATTCTCCTCCATGGGCCGGATCTTCTCCCGCATCATCAGCCATCCGGAAACAAACCCTACGATTCCGGCGAGAGCAGTTCCCCACTCAGGAGTCACGAACGCCCATTCATCGAGATGATCGTGCCAGACAAACCAGGCCAGGCCGGCCAGCAATGCTCCCATTCCCAGACCGGCCATCACACCGACGAATGCCGATCGTCGCGAACTTCTCAGAAACGTGCGTGCCAGCATTGGGACGACGGTCACAGCCACGATCAAGCTTGCAGCCAACGCGAATGTTTTGGTCCACGCCAGGGGGGCAAACAGTTTGTGATCGCGACCTGTGAGGAAGAACACCGGAAGAAAACTGACAATCGTCGTGCTCACGGCGGTCATGACTGCCGGCACCACCTCGCCAGCGGCGCGGCAGATTACCTCCACGCGTTGTCTCTCCCGCGACTTAGCCGATTTAGGTTGTGGCTGCTGCTCCCATTCCGCCAGGGAGTCATAGATGTTCTCCAGCACAATGATGCCCATGTCGACCATTGTGCCAATGGCGATGGCGATGCCGGCCAGTGACATGATGTTGGCATCGACTCCGAAGAGCTTCATGGCGGCGAACGACATCAACACGGCCATCGGCAGTGTAATAGCGATGATCAGACTCGCGCGGACGTGCAGCAGGAACAACACGACGATCACAATCGTGATCAGCGTTTCCTGCCCGAGCGCTTCCGTCAACGTCCCGATCGTCTCGTCAATCAGTCCGGTCCGGTCGTAGATTCCTTGAATTCTGATGCCGTCCAGTTCCGGTTCCAGTGCAGCGATCTTCGCCTTGACTCGCTCAATCACTTCGCGTGGGTTCTCGCCGTACCGCATGATGACGACGCCACCCACCGCCTCCTGTCCATTGAAATCCAGTGCACCGCGCCGGAAGGCCGGGCCGGTCTGTACCTGTGCCACATCTGAGATTCGAACCGGGATCCCGTCCCGCGTCAGAATGACTGTGCTCAAGATCTGCTCGATCGTCTCCTGTTCGGTCTTTCCAGAGCCGATGAATCCCTTTCCCCGGACAATGAACTCCATTCCGCTGGTCTCGACGGTCTTCGCACCAACGTCGATGTTCGACGCCTTCACTGCATCGATCACGCGACTGAGCGGAATGTCGTGATAACGCAATTCGTCCGGGTCGACGTCGATCTGGTACTGCTTCACGTACCCGCCGATGGACGCGACCTCGGCAACGCCGTCCACGGACTGCAGGGCGTACTTGACGAAGAAGTCCTGTTTGGACCGCAGTTCGGCCAGGTCCATTCCCGGCGGTGGATCGAGGACGTAGTAGTAGACTTGCCCCAGCGCCGTCGCGTCGGGGGCCAATTGTGGAGTGACCCCTTCTGGGAGCTTTCCTGTCACCGTTGTCAGTTGCTCGGCTACGCGCGACCTGGCCCAGTAAAAGTCGATGCTGTCGTCGAATGTGACCTGAACGAAACTGAACCCGAACATGCTCTTCCCGCGCACGCTCTTTGACCCAGGCACTGCCTGCAGTGCGATCGACAGCGGATAGGTGACCTGATCCTCCATGTCCTTTGGGGATCGTCCTGGCCATTCCGTCAACACGATCACCTGGTTTTCGCCGACGTTGGGGATCGCATCGAGCGGAACCTTCTGGGTCGAATACCAGCCAAATGCAATCAGGGCGACAGACGCGAGCAAGACCACCAGTCGTTCACGAACACAGAAATTGAGAATCCCATTAATCATCTGACCACCTCCGGTTCCCCTGACTTAGGACGGAGCGCGGTCGGGCCAATCGATTCGGGCAATTGGTCGGTCTTCGGCGCGTTTTCCGGCTGTGGCGGATTAAAGTCACCCGGTGGGGGTACGTTGAAATCGCCCGCCGGCGGCAACTCCATCTGAAAGTCTCCCATGGGAGGCAGCCCCCCATCTGGAGACGTCGATCGATTTTCTGCAAGCACGGCCAGATATTTCTCCGGGTCGGTGAGCAATGCCTCCCGGCAGCCCTCACAGCAGATGAAAATCGGCTCGCCACGCACATCGACCTTGATGGGAGTCCCCATCGCGCCCAGGCGATATTCCGCGACGGGGCAGATGAGCTGTTCCCGGGCGAGTTCGAGGTTATCGGACGATAACCCGGCGAGCGCCTCCGTGATTGCCGCCTCGTCCTCTGACGATGCGGCACCGCTGCTGTGGCTGGCAAGTTTCATCAGATACTTCTGTGGTTCTTTGCGAAGTCGTTCTTCACAGCCTGGGCAGCAGATCAGGACGGACTGCCCTTCGAGTTGGACTCGCATGGGTGTTCCCATGGCACCCAGCAGCATGTCCGTGACGGGGCAGATTCTTTGCATGTCAGCGATCATTCGATCGTCAGTAGACAGTGCGTCGAGAGCAGCCATCATGACCGGCGTGAGCTCTTCATCTGTGTTTGGGATGGCTCTTGTCGGATCAATCAATGACGGGTTCCCTGCCAGCTGCATCTGGGAGTCGATCAGGAAATTGCCGCGTGTGGCGACCTGTTCCCCATCCAGGAGCCCCTGCCGGATGACAATCTGGTCGCCGCAGGGAGGGCCCAGTACCACCCGCCGAATCTCGAACCGTCCAGGATCGGTCTCGACGTAAACGACGCTGTTGTTTCCCGCCATTAAAACAGCATCACGCGGCACCACGAGCACGGTGGCGCTTGTCTGGGCATTGTCGGTGAAACCAAGCTGATTCGCCGGGACAAGATCGATGCCACAGATCGGACATTTTCCCGGAGCATCGACAACAACCTGTGGATGCCGTGGGCTGACCCACCGATTCGCAAGTTCGGGATCGTAGATGGGGCCATCCCCACCACCGAGCGGGACGTTCACCACCGCCTTTGCGTAGTCGCCGACTCGCAGTTTTCCTGCGTCATTGGACAGCACGACCCGCACACCCACTGTTCTCGTTTTTGGGTCAACATTGGGGTCGATGAATGCCACGCGTCCCTCGAAGTGCTGACCGGGCAACGACTGGACTTCTGCCTCGACCTTTTGGCCATACCGAATCACTGCGGCGTCTTCCGGAAACAGTTCCAGCATCAGCCACAGTGTCGAAAGGTCAGCTAACTGGTAGATGGCGTCCCCCTCTTTGACATACTGCCCTTCAACAGCTCGCTTCTCGATCACCGTCCCGCTGATTGGAGCACACAGATGCAGACGGCTATCGGCCTTCCCCGTGCTCTCCAGATCCGCAACCTGCTGCGGAGTCATTCCCAATTCGACCACGCGTTGGCGCGCGCTCTCGTAGAGTTCGAGGTTGGACTCGGCGACGCGGGCGAGCGTTGTCGTGCGGCTCTCCTCACGAGCCTTCTTCGCGAGCAGCAATTCGACCTGAGCGGAATAGAGTCGAGGCGAATAGACAAGGGCGAGATGGTCACTTTGATTCACCACGACGCCGGTGTAATCGGCGTACAGTTTTTCAATCCGGCCATCGACATAGGCCGAAATCGTTCTCATCGTCCCTTCGTCGTAGCTCAGGCGACCCACACTGCGGATGACGCGAGTCATCGGCATCGATGTGACTGCAACGGTCTGGATGTTGGCGACACGTCGT
>CALJUK010000641.1 GCA_937975745.1 uncultured Planctomycetaceae bacterium
GGGCAGACTTATTCAGTCGTAAATAAGATTGGTCGAATACTGAGCTGTGTTCGAACATGATTGGATTGTGCGATTTTCGATTGTCCGATACGAAGTGACGATTCTTCGCACATCTCGAGAAACGGAAACCGGAATCAACTGGGGGCATCTCGCTGGCTGCAATCTGCTGCAATCCGGCAGGGCACGGGCGGATGCGGGACATATAGGAAGTGGCGTTACCAGTGGCCCATTGTGGGACGCGAGTGACCGAAAGCCGAACACGGCAAGTGATGACAGGTGTGAGCAATGACTTCGAATCAGTCTTCGGTCGAAAAAGAAAACGCTTCTGAAACGGCTTCGACCGAACAGGCCGCGTCCGAAACGAATGCGTCCGAAACGAATGCGTCCGAAACGAACGCGTCCGAAACGAACGCGTCCGAAACGAACGCGTCCGAAACGAACGCGGCGGATCAGAACACTCAGGCCAAGGCGGCATCCAATGCCGCAGCTGAGAACGGGACCGCAGAGTCGGCAGACGCCGTAGCGGAAACAACGACTCACGGCGATGGTTCGCAGTCGGAAAGCCAGAAGGCTGAGCGACGGCGAGTCTCGCTGAATCCGACAGTGGGGGTCGAAGCTGCCAAGCCGGTTCCTTCCTACTCGGTAGCACCGCGACCGGCCGCGGCGGCCGACGGCCAGTCCGCTGGCGAGCAACCCGCCGCCCCGTCGCAGTCACAGGCCGAAGAAATCGCAGAAGTGCAGGTCGCAGTCAAAAAACAGCAGGAAGAGTCTGCACCGCCGCGCGTTCCCGTTGAAGTTCCGCCGGCTGACGAGTCTCTCGATGCGGACCTGGAAGCTCAGATCAACCAGGCTCTCTCGGGCGAATCGGCGGCGCCTCCGGTTCCCGTTGCGACTGAGGACTCGGCCGAGTCTGGACAGCCAACCGAAGCGAAGTCGACTCCCGAAGAAGCGCTCCGGCCGGGTACGCGACTGAAGGGCACGATCCAGTCGGTCGGGCAGGAAAACGTCTTCCTTGATTTCGGTTTCCGCTCATCGGGCATTATTCCTCTGCGGCAGTTCTCCACAAAGAAAAAGCCGGAAGTCGGCCAGTTCCTGGATGTGGTGGTCGACCACTACGACGCGGAAGAAGGGCTTGTATTGGCCAACCTGCCAACTTCCAAACGTCGCGCAGGGGGCAATTGGGATGCGTTGACGGTCGGGCAGACCGTCGATTGCATGGTCGAGCGGAGCAATAAGGGGGGGCTCGAGGTGACCGTTGGCGGGCTGCGTGGTTTCCTGCCGGCCAGCCAGGTCGAACTGGGCTTCGTGTCCGAGTTGGATCCGTACATCGGCCAGAAGCTGACAGTCCAAATCACGGAAGTGAACCCCAAACGCCGCAATCTGGTCGTGAGCCGGCGGGCACATCTCGCCGTCGATCGCGAAGAGAAGGAAGCCGAACTCTGGCCTAAGCTGGCTGTCGGCCAAACCCACGAGGGAATCGTCAAGACCATCAAGGACTATGGGGCCTTCATCGACTTGGGCGGAATCGATGGTTTCCTGCACATTGGCGAGATCAGTTGGTCGCGGATTCGTCATCCCTCGTCCGTTCTCTCCTCGGGTCAGCAGGTGAACGTACAAATCATCTCGCTGGATCCCGAGCAGAAGAAAATCGGTCTGGGGATGAAGCAGTTGGTTCAGGACCCGTGGTCCAATGTGGAAGAACGCTTCCCCATCGGGAGCACTGTGACCGGCAAGGTAACTCGAGCGGCCGACTTCGGCGCCTTTGTGGAAATCGCGCCCGGAGTGGAAGGGCTGATTCACATCAGCGAGTTGGAACACCGCCGAGTTCGCAAAGTCACAGACGTCCTTCGCGAAGGACAACAGACCGAGGCGAAAGTGCTCGAAGTCGATCCCGACAAGAAACGGGTCAGCCTGTCGCTGAAAGCCCTCACCGCGGCACCAGAACAGGCTTCCGAAACGGCCCAGCATCATGAACCGGATCCGGAACCCTATCAGCGGAAACGAAAGAGCCCGCTCAAGGGTGGTGTGGTCGATGCGCCGACATCCGGCGGTGGTCTGTTCGGCAATCCATCTGACTTCAAGAAGTAGCCGCAAAACCGGTTTCAAAACGAGCAACGGGTGAACTTCGCCCCCGCAACGTTCACGGGCAAGACACGACACTCCACGGGTTTGGATGCGCTTCCCGACGATGCCTGTTCCGGACGACTGCAGTCATCGTGCAGCGACGTGCCGGAATGTCGCATGGTTGAACGCGGCAGCACGGCAACCGTGCGCTTCGGGGCAGAAAAGTTGTCTTCGGCGCTCAACCGAACTCCGAGACAGCGTTCTACCGGACGGCGCACTACCGGCGACAGCGTTCGATCGGAGTCCTTGGTCGACCTTCGTCACGCAATCTCAATCCTGAAATTGGGTGACAACCGATGCAAACAGGCGGCCCGTCGTCTGGTGGCTGATGCCGTCGGAACGAGTTACTTGTTTTCGTCGTCGTCTTCAAAATCGAAGTCATCGAAGTTTTCCAGATCGACGTCGGCATCCTCGAACTCGTCGTCGGCAAAGGTGTCGTCTTCTTCGCTTTCAAAGGCATCTGTCCCGTCAAATTCGGTTTCCATGCCTGTCGTGTCAAAGTCCGCGTCGCTGGCTTCAAAATCGGACTCGGCCTGGTCGAAGGCAGATCCCTGTCCGAAGTCGTCGTCCTCGAATTCCTCTTCCAATCCGGCGTCAAGTTCTTCCTAGGCCCCCAAGCTCTCATCAGCGTCGGCCGATTTCTTGCCAGCCTTGTCTTTCTTTTTGTTCTTTTGCTTCTTCTTCGTCGCGCCCCCGGGACCTTTGGCGAAGATCAGAATGCAGAAGGGCATCAACAGCAGGACACCGCAGACGGCGAGCGTCGTTCCCGCGAGGACCAGAAACATCGACTCCATTGCTTCGGCCCGTTCCAGGAAGGCCCGGACCATGAGATAGGCGAGATAAGCTGCCGGAAGCGCCGAAACAAGCGACGTTGAAAACAGAGACATCTTGCTCACGATCAAATCCCCAGCCGTGGACGGCTTGAAACGGCTCTCGAAGCGAAAAACACCAGACCTCAAAGATCCTACCCGGGGCAACATCCCACAGGCAAGATTGCCTCGGAAACTGCGGCCGCTTCGGGCCAGTCCCCTTCCGAACGCCTCCGGTCGTTTGCCCCAGCGCGCACCGGTCGCTTATTGTGCAATCGGGAGGTGGGTGGCCGGCTCTTGCGGCAACCTACCGAGGGAGGTCTCTTCGTCACAAAGACTTCCGTCAGAATCCATTCTCCAAGAACAATCCGAATAATGCACAACACGATGGATGTTCTGGCGGCCATCTGGGGCGGCTGGCGCTCAAGAGGAGAGACCGGGTGAATTCACGGTGGGATCGGTTGAACCGAAAGATTGTCCGCTGCCAGCGGTGTCCCCGGTTGCGCACTTACTGCGAACGCGTGGCGATCGAAAAGAAGAAGGAGTTCCTCGATTGGGACTATTGGGGAAAGCCGGCCCCCAATTACGGCGATCCCGACGCCGAACTCCTGCTCGTCGGCCTGGCTCCGGCCGCTCATGGTGCCAACCGGACCGGTCGACTCTTCACCGGCGATCGAAGCGGCGACTGGCTGTATCGGGCGCTGTGGAAGGCCGGCTTTGCGACGCAGCCGGAGTCGACTCATCGGGATGACGGCCTGGTCCTGTTGAATGCGGCGATCGGGAATGTTTGCCATTGTGCTCCCCCCGACAACAAGCCAACGCGCGAAGAAATGGAGAATTGCGCCGAATGGCTGGAGACGACACTTAAGATCGTCCCGGCACGCGTCATTCTGGCGCTGGGGCAAATTGCCTGGCAGGGTGTGGTTGATGCCGCGAAGAAGCAGGGACTTTGGACCGGGGCTCGTCCGCAGTTCGGACACGCCGCCTGCGTGGAGTTGGCCGATGGTCGGCCCCTGCTGGGCTGTTATCACCCCAGCCCGCGGAACACGTTCACCGGCCGCCTAACTGAGGACATGCTCGACGGAATCTTCGCCTACGCCAAAGAGTTGCTCAGACGAACCGGGTGAGGTCGGTCACGAACACGTGAGAAGTCTCAGTTACACCAAATCACTCTCAACAGGACCACACCACGCATGCGGTCTGTCAGTCGGCCTCAGGTGGCTCGCGATACCGCTTCCTCAATTCACTTCGCCCGGTCTGTACTTGCGACACGGTGGAAGTGCAACTCCACCTCGCGATCGATCACTCGGCGGAGCCCCTCGGTCAGGCAGGCCGGCTCGTGCTCTGTTTCTCCCAACGACTTGATTTTGGCCAACGGCGTCCCGGGCGGGACGGTGAACGTACTCTGGTGGATGATCTGATTTCCGGCGTCCAACTCGGGCACGATAAAATGGACTGTTGCACCGTAGGTGAGCATTCGATGGCTGAAGGCATCCTCATAGGGCCGAAAACCGGGGAACGACGGTAGAAGTCCGTGATGCAGATTGATGATTCGTCCGCCGGCAAATCGCCAGCAGGTCGCCGCTGGTAAGACTCGCATGTAGCGGGCCAGCACTATGTAGTCGACATCGTACGCGTCGAGCAATTCGACCATGCGGTCATTATCGGGATTGCCGCGTTCGTCACCAATGTTTTCCCAAGGGACACCGAACCGACCGGCAACAGGCCGGCACGTCTCTCGGTTGCCGATCATGATGCTGCATTCGGCTTGCAGAGACGCGTCGCGAATCTGTTCGAGGATTGCGATGGCCGGTTCGGTGCGGTGTGTCGTGCAGATGGCGATCCGTGGCAGGTGCTGCCGTTGGTCGCGTGACCAGGTCCGGATCGAGAGCCCCTTCAACTGGCCGATCTGCCGCATTCGTTCGCGCAACGTGTCAACCGGCTCCAGATCATCGGGCCAATCCATCCGCAGCATCATTGCGAAGATTCGCTCGGAGTCGTGGTCGTACATCTGGATTTCGTGAATGTTGGCACCCACGGCTGTCACGTAGTGCACGATGGGATCGGCCAGGCCGCGGTTGTCGGGCCCCACTGCCGTAATGGTGACTTGCATCCTCGATATCTCCTCAGGCGAATCGTTCCGCCCAATTCCTTCAGACGGATCGGATGATCGGCTGAAATCTAACGGCTGATGCGGCTCGTGTCAGTAGAACTTCCGAACCGGACACGGGTCTCCGCCGGGCGATGCCTCCGGCGTGTCGTTGCGTGTGAACGCAGATCCTGCTTGCGGCAGCCTGCGGTGACTGGTAGAAACGGGGCAGAATTGCCTCGTCCCACTTTCCTGGATGGTGGGGCCGAACTGGCGCGTCAATCGCGATGAACTGAGCGAAGGAGAGAATCCATGTCGTCCCTGAATCGGCGGAGTTTTCTGAAGTCGTCCGCAGCCACCGTCGGTGCGACCTTCGCCATCAGCGGTACCAAGTCGTCGGGACGCATTCTGGGGGCCAACGATCGCATCAATGTTGTCGTGGCCGGATTCCATGGTCGCGGGCAAGGTCATATCGCCGACTATCTGGCCGCCGATAAGACAGAGATTGCCTATCTGGTTGATCCGGACTCACGGTTGTACGACCCGACGGTCAAGAAGATTGTCGCTGCGGGAGGGCAGAAGCCTGCCTGTGTGGCCGATGTCCGGACTGCGCTCGATGATCCGCACGTTGACGCGATTTCCATCGCCACACCCAATCACTGGCACTCCCTGATGACAATCTGGGCGTGCGAAGCCGGCAAAGACGTGTATGTCGAGAAGCCCTGCAGCCACAACGTGCACGAAGGTCGCATCGCCACAGAGATGGCTCGCAAGCACGAACGGATCGTGCAGCATGGCACGCAAAGTCGCAGCAGCCGCAATTGGGACCGCATCGTGCAGGTCGTGCGGTCGGAGCATTACGGCCCACTGAAGGTGGCCTACGGACTTTGCCATAAGGTCCGCCGCAGCATCGGATTCAAATCACCCAAGATGCCGCCAGCCGAAGTCGACTTCGACTTGTGGCTGGGCCCGGTCCGGATGCAGCCCTATCACGAAAATTTGGTTCACTACAACTGGCACTGGTTCTGGGATACCGGTAACGGGGACTTGGGGAACCAGGGAGTCCACCAGATGGATATTGCGCGCTGGGGAATCAAGGATGCCACGCTTCCCAAGAGTGTCGTTTCGGTCGGCGGTCGCGTCGGCTACGAAGATCAGGGCGAAACTGCGAATACGCAACTGGCAGTCTTTGATTTCGGCGAAGCACAGTTGATCTTCGAGGTACGCGGACTGGTCGCCAAGAACAACGTCACGAACTACTTTGTGACAACCGAAGGCACAATCAAGGCGGATGGCAAGTTTTATCCGCACAACGGCGGCACCCCGGAAAACATCCCCGATGTCGCATCGACTCGCGGCCCCGGCAAGGGCCACATCGGTAACTTCCTGGCAGCAGTCCGCAGCCGAAATCCTCAGGACCTCAACGCGGACATTCTCGAGGGCCATTATTCCAGCTCGCTTTGTCACCTGGCCAACATTTCCTACCGGCTGGCCAAGGTTGAAACGGGCGTC
>CALJUK010000642.1 GCA_937975745.1 uncultured Planctomycetaceae bacterium
CTCCTTACCAAAATCCTCAGCAAGTTGCCCTGGCAAAAGCGGATGATCATCAGCCAGCTTCCGTTGACCACTCACTTTGGCCAAGAGGATGAGATGCAAGTGCGGGATGAACTGGCGGCTGCGCTCGAGAAGGGAGCCCAGGAACTCGATACAGCCAAGCAGCTGAAGGCTGACGGAAAACTGGCCGAGGCCGAGGCTTCGTTCAAGCAGATCGCGAAAACGTACAAAGACACGCCGGCCGAAGAGGAAGCCTTGTTTCTGCGGGCCGAATGTCTGTTCGAAAGTAAGAAGTATCCCAAGGCGCAGGACGGGTACGACGAGTTGTTCCAGCGGTTTCCCGGATCGCGCTTTACGGAGACGTCCACCCGTCGGTTGTTCCACATTGCACAGATTTGGATGAAGGAACCCGTCGTCGTCGCGGGACACGATGTTCAGCCGGTTTCCTTTGAAGAACGCGGTGTACCCCAGTCGGAAGTCACACTCCCGCCTCCGCCGTCTCAACCGGCGCTCCTTCCCAACGTGTTTGATCGCAGTCGTCCCGTCTTCGACACGGAAGGCCGAGCACTACAGGCTTTGAAGTCGATCTGGTTGCACGATCCGGTCGGAGCACTTGCGGACGATGCGCTGATGTTGACTGCCAGCTACCACCTCCGGAAGAAGCAATTCGTCGAGGCGGACCACGCATTGAACCTGCTGCGGGAAGAGTATCCTAAGAGTCCTCACCTGCAGGATGCGTTTGTTCTCGGCTCGCATGTGAAGCTGATGACCTATCAGGGGGCCGAGTACGATGACCTGGCTCTCGAGAAGTCTGAAGAACTGAAAATGAGCACGTTGCGTCTGTTCCCCAACAGCGAGCACCGACAGCGATTGCAGGATGAGCTGCGGCGAATTGAGGATGCCAAGGCCGCACGGGCCTGGGAGAATCTGGTCTTCTGGCGGAAGAAGGATCGCCAGGCTGCCGCAGTCTATGCCACGCTGTTGATCGAAGAATTTCCAACGTCCCAATATGCTGACAAAGCGCGGGACGTTCTCCGTGATCTGTCGCCCGATGTTCGGAAAGCTCTCTGGCGGGACGAGACGGCAGCGGTCCCGTCCGAAGAGGCCACGACGCCGGAAACCAACGCGCCCGCAGTGAAGCAACAGTCAGAATCGAAAACGGCAGAACCGCGCCGATTCTTCCCCGACGAGTCAGAACCCGTACCTGAACAGCCGACGGTGGCCGACGAACCAGTCGGTCGAGTCCAGTTGTGAGCACGATGTCCGTGACCCGATTTCATCAGGCCATCTCCACAAAATGCCAGGCTCGCAGAATCTGCGAACGGCCCTGGTACCGGTCGCTGCTTGTCTGTGGGATGCTTCTGGTGGCCAACTCGGGCTGTGGATATATGGTCGGGAATGCCTACCAGGCTGAAGTCCGGTCGGTTCACGTTCCGATCTTCACGACCGAGAGCTACCGCAGGGGGATCGAGTTCCAACTGACTGAAGCCGTCCAGAAAGAGATCCTGAATCGCACCCCGTTCCGCGTGGTCAAAGAGTCGATGGCTGACACTCGTCTGGAAGGGCGGATTGTCGAAGTTCGGAAGGGGGTCTTGAGCGAGACTCGCTTCGATGACCCGCGCGAATTGCAGATTTCGCTGAATGTGGAAGTCACCTGGACGGACCTCCGTAGCGGCCGGATGATTGGTCGCCGGACGATTCCACTTTCGCCGGAGGTGGTGCAGCTCTCTTCTCAGACCTCCTTCGCGCCAGAGGTGGGACAGTCGCTGGCGACCGCCTATGACAAGGCGGTTCGCAGTATCGCGGAGGACGTCGTCGACATGATGGAAATCCCGTGGTAAGTTGCGACTGAGCTGAGATCGCACCTCCTGTCGGTGGTACCACACAGGCTACGTGCGGTCGTGTCGCGTCACGGGACTTCTTCCACCAGGACATACTGCGCATGTCTGAAACACGACCCAACATCCTCTGGTACTGCACCGATCAGCAGCGATTCGACACGATTCGAGCGTTGGGCAACCCGCACGTTCGCACTCCGACGCTCGATCGCCTGGTTTCCGAAGGAACGGCGTTCACGCACGCTTACTGTCAAAGCCCGATCTGCACGCCCAGTCGATCCAGTTTCATGACGGGCATGTATCCGGCACGTGCCCGCAATTGCCGTAACGGCAACGGTGACTGGCCCAATCATGCTCCACTGATTTCCAAGCAACTGGCTGATGCCGGCTACGACTGTGGAATGATCGGGAAGTTTCATCTGCAGAGTTCGGGTTACCGCATCGAAACACGGTTGGACGATGGTTATCGCTACTGGAAGTTCAGCCATGCTCCGCGCGACGACTGGCCGACGGGTCATGATTACGCCGAGTGGGTCCGTGAGCGCGGCGGCGATTTAAATTCCCTGCGGGAGAGTCCCGGCCGAGTCCCGACCGAACTCCACCAGACCACCTGGGCGTCGGAGCGGGCTCTCGAATTCATGCAGCAGTCTCGTTCCGGCCCGTGGATGTTGACAATTAACGTTTACGATCCGCATCCGCCGTTCATTCCGCCGCAGACTTACGCGGATCAGTTCGATCCGCAAGCATTGCCCGGGCCATATTTTCGGGAAAGCGATCTCGCCCACCAGAAGCGGTTAGGCGTCGTTGATTTTCAGACAGAATCGCAACGTCCGGAAGAATTCGACGGCAAACAGGTGCAAGCGTGGTATTACGCAATGATTAACAAGATAGACGAACAGTTAGCCCGGCTACTGCCGTACCTGGAAGAGTCCAGACAGCGGGAGAATACGGCCATCGTCTTTATGAGTGACCATGGCGAGACACTCGGCGATCACGGACTTCTCTACAAAGGATGCCGATTCTACGAAGGTCTTGTGCGGGTTCCGTTGATCTTCTCCTGGCCGGGTCATGTTGTGGCGGGGCTGAAGTCCGATGCACTGGTCGAGCTGATCGACATGTCAGCGACACTGTTAGAGATGGGGGGTGTTCGACCGCCAGAATCGATGCAGGGCCGGAGTCTGCTGCCAATTCTGCGGGGAGAACAACCGCCCGGCGAGCATCGCGAGTTTGTCCGTTGCGAATACTACGATTCGCTCGATCCCTATTTCTGTGTTGGCGATGGCGACAACACGTTTGCAACGATGTATCGTGATCGGCAGTACAAACTGATCGTCTATCACGATCATGGTCTCGGGGAACTCTACGACTTGCAGGCCGATCCTTGGGAGTTCAATGATCTCTGGGACTCGCCCGAGCATCAGGCACTGAAGTGTGATTTGTTGCGGCGGAGCTTTGATGAGGCGATGCGAGCCAACGTTGAGGTGGGGTCGGCCCGAATTGCGCCGATGTGAACGCTGTTCTGGCGGACTGAGTTGATACTCGGACCACCCTTGAAATCAAAACGGACGACAGAAGCGATGTGCCTCTGTCGTCCGTTTGTTGTTTCAGCCGCCAGCGGTCCGGGACAGCCCGCAGCGACACGACAGTGTTGTGGCGTTAGACGCCGTAGGCCTGCATTCCGTGTTCGGAGATGTCGAGCCCCTGTTCTTCTTCCTCGGCAGAGACGCGGAGGATGCCGACGGCCTTCAGAACTGTGAAGAGGGCGAACATTGTGATGAAGGCATATGCCGGAATCACGAGTGAGCCAGTGATCTGAGCACCCATGGGGTGGCCGCCGAAGATTCCGGTTGCCAATCCCCCCCAGACACCGCACAGGCCGTGCACGGGGAAGGCACCGACTGGATCGTCGATTCGCAACTTGTCGAGAGCGATGATTCCCAGGACAACCAGCAGACCGGCCACGCCACCGATGAGAAAGGCCTCGAAGTTGGTGACCGAATCGCAGTTGGCCGTGATGCCAACCAGACCGGCGAGAATACCATTCATCGTCATCGAGATGTCTGGCTTCTGGAACAGCATCCAGGAGAGAGCCATTGCACAGACACCGCCGATGGCAGCGGCGATGGTTGTATTGGCTGCGATCAGCATGGTGGCTTCGACATCGCCCGCGGTCGAGAACACCAATTGGCTGCCCGGATTGAAACCGTACCAACCAATCCAGAGGATGAACACACCCAAAGCCGCGAATGTCAGGTTGTGGCCGGGCATGGCCTGTGCCTTGCCGTTGGGGTCGAACCTCCCAAGCCGCGGGCCGAGGACAATGGCACCGGCCAGGCCGGCGAAGCCACCGACCGCATGGACAACAATTGAACCGGCGAAGTCGTAGAAGCCCATGGCGTCCAGCCACCCGCCGCCCCACTTCCACATTCCACTGATGGGGTAGACTAGTCCCGTCAACAGGGCACTATAGACGAGGTAAGCCTTAAACTGCATTCGGCCAGCGACGGCGCCCGAGACGATCGTGGCGGCCGTGGCAGCGAATGCCACCTGGAACAGCCAGTCGACCTGTGGGTACAGCACACCGGAACCGGCACCCGGAGATTCCGTTGGAACACCAAATTCTCCGGAGAAGCCGAAGATTCCGCCCGCGTAGTCATCACCGGGGTACATCAGCCCGTATCCGATCATATAGAACAGACAGACTCCGACGCAGACGTCCAGCAGATTCTTGAACAGAATGTTGACGGCGTTCTTGGACGAGTTGAAACCAGCTTCGACCATTGCGAATCCGGCCTGCATGAAGAGCACCAGAACCGCACAGAGAAACAGCGTGATGTTGTCGAGTGCGTAGGCCAACTCGGCGTTGGTCGGCGGCGCGGCCTCTTCTTCAACAGGGGCAGCTTCCTCAGCAACCACTTCCTCCGCGACGGCCACTTCGGCCGCGACGGCAGCGGCGGCTTCGGTCGCGGGCGCTTCGGCCTGCGCCATCAGCGGAGCGGGTGGGATCACAGCCGCGGTGAACAGAGTGAGTACAATCGACATGAGCGCGTTAGGCATTCTCATTCATTTTCCTTTCTGCGTGACAATTCATTCGCATTGTGCGGTGAGCTTTTCCGTAGGCAGGTTCGGTTTTCATTAGCCCGATTGTCGGCCCAGTCGACTTCTGCGAGGGGGCCTTTGTCGCCTGTGTTACGGGATCGCCTGACCTGGCTGTTCCATTTCAATCGGTCCGCGTCTCTCGACTCGAGTTCCGTCCGCGGCGGTCAATCTCTCTTTCCCTCTGGGCCGGCTTCAGCGCGCAACGAGAGCGCACGATCCACCAAGGATGTTTCTGCGAAGAGTTCAGTGAGGCTGATCCACTGTGCTCGAAACCATCTGTTCGGACACGGCAGAAACAAACGATCGACGCTCAATCCCACGCTGGCCAGGTGACTCCGTGACAGCGTTTGGAAACGCTTCTCGCGATGCGCGGTGTGACCGGATCGCGGAGAAACTCGCCGGCCTCACTTCTGCCAGCAGAGGCTTGACCGAACGCGTCTGGTGAAACGCAATTCGCGTGCCTAGTCGAGACGCTTGAAATCGGTAGGTTGTGCAATCTGTTAGGTAGTAGGGATTTCTGACGTCGGCAGAAAATTGAATTGGCTGTTATCTTGGAGGATTTCTTGCCCCTTGCCTGGATGTCCGGCAGAGGGTGCCCGGCGGGCGCGCATCGCTGGGTGTGCTTGTTGTGGAAGTGACTTACCCCCCGTTCGGTACGGGATTCTCGGGGTGGTGTAATCGGGAGACGGACAGCTTACAATCGTGTTGAGCAGCACCCGAGCGGAGAAGCCGGATTGCTATTGGGATCGACAACATCTGGAGAATGAAGGGGGAACTGGATGATTCGTTTGGCAATTGCAGCGATCTGCTCGATCTGGTTTCTGGCGTCTGCTGGTTTCGCGGGGGAGGGAGCGGACGGGCCGATCTTTGAGCTGCGACGGTATACCACGCCGGAGGGACGTCTTCCCGATTTGCATCGGCGGTTTCGCGATCACACCGTGGCGTTGTTTGCGAAACACGGTGCCAAGAATGTCATTTACTGGGTCCCGGGCGATGAACCGAATACGCTGGTCTATCTACTGAAACATGACAGCCAGGCAGCGCGAGACGCTTCGTTTGCCGCCTTTCGCGCCGATCCCGAATGGCAGAAGGTCCGGGCCGAATCCGAAAAGAATGGCTCGCTAACGACCAAAGTCGAATCGACAATTCTCAAAGCAACGGACTACTCACCCACAGATTTCTCTGCCGCCGAGCCAGGTTCGATTTACGAATTGCGCATCTACACGACAGAGGAAGGACGTCTGCCGGCGCTGAACGCCCGATTCCGCGACCACACCTGCAAGCTGTTCGAGAAGCACGGAATGCACAATTCGCTGTATACAACTCCGCAGGATGCGGAGCGTCAGAACAACACGCTGGTGTATGTGATTGCCCACAAGGATCAGGCAGCGGCGGATGCTTCCTGGAAAGCCTTCGGTTCCGATCCGGAGTGGAAGCAGGTGGCCGCTGAGTCGCAGAAGGACGGCCGGATTCTCAAGCAGGGAGGCGTCAAACGCATCTACCTGCGGACAACGGATTACTCGCCGATCAAGTGACGGCTCCTCGTGACTGGAGCGCGCGTTGGGAAACAAGAGAGCCCCTCCGAAAAATCGGGGGCTTCTTGCT
>CALJUK010000643.1 GCA_937975745.1 uncultured Planctomycetaceae bacterium
GCCGAACTGACCTGTCTGGGACTTCTCGTCGGCATGCTGATCTGGGGGATTGTCGGAAACCAGTTGCGGCAGAACGTGGCATGGACCTGGTGGACGGCCGCGGGTCTGTTCGGAGTCCTGGTTCTGGCCGATCAGCACCGCTTACAACCCTGGGTCTACCAGATCACGGTCATCGGGCTGTTGCTTTGTTCCTGCCGTCCTGAATTGTCTGTCCGACTCTGCCGGCTGGTTGTGATCAGCGTCTACTTCTACTCGGCTGTTTCCAAGGTGGACGCGAGCTTTCTGACAGGCGAAGGGGGTTGGCTGCTCGACGGGCTCTGCCGGTCCCTCGGCATTGATACGACGTATTGGTCTGAAACCTTGCGAACCGGACTGCTGGCCGTCTTTCCGCTGGGGGAGTTGGCCGTCGCAGTCGGCTTATTCTGGAGTTGGACACGCGTTGCGGCGGTGTGCCTGGCCATCGCGATGCACACGGCGTTGCTGCTGGCTCTCGGGCCGTGGGGACTTGACCACAAACCAGGTGTCCTCATCTGGAACGTCTACTTTGCCGCACAAGCCTACGTGCTGTTTCTCGGGCCAACTCGCCCGGAAAGGGGTTTCCCAAGCGAACCCGTAGACCGTCCCACTCATCAAGCCAGTCTGGGCCGCAACTTTGCCGTCACGTTGACCGCCATTGTGATTGGCCTGCCCTTGCTCGAACCGTTCGGCCTGTGCGATCACTGGTTGGCCTGGGAACTGTATGCCACCCACCCCAGTCGGGCGGTCTTCTTTGTGAGCACGAACGCGAGAGAGAAACTTCCCGCTGACTTGAAGCCATTCGTCCGCGAGCCCCCGTTTGGCGAATCGTGGTCTCGCGTGGAGATCGACCGCTGGTCACTGGAGGCCGTTTCGGCGCCGTTGTATCCGCAGGATCGGTTTCAGTTGGCCGTGGCGGTTGCGGTCACGTTGACACTCGGGCTCGAAAGGGATGCCCGCGTTTTGCTGCAGTCGCCCGCCAATCGTTGGACAGGGGAGCGGGCCACGCACGAACTCATTGGACTGGCCGCAATGCAGCGGGCCGCTGCCGACTTTCGCTGCAATGCCAGACCTCGAAATCGCTGGCGGGCAACACCCGCCGCAAGGGAATCCGACGGTCGGTTGCAATCCCGTGCCGACAAATCTACTGTTGTGACAACCCCGAATTGACGCGATTGAAAACGGGTTGTCAGCCGTCAACAAGACTTGGGCGACACAAATGATGTCATCTTTTGGAGGCTAGGCCGGCATTCGGGCGTTGAGGGCACAAGAGGATTCGAGACAGCGCGATTTATTCCGCGATAGCAGACAGGACAGACAGATGGCTCTCGTCAATGAAAATTTCCTGAAGTTGAAGGCCGGGTATCTCTTCCCCGAAATCGCCCGTCGCGTCAATAAGTTCTGCACCGACAAGGCGGCCACCGACGTGATCCGTCTTGGGATTGGCGATGTCACCGAACCATTGCCCGAAGCCGTCCGGCAGGCCATGCACAAGGCCGTCGACGAGATGGGCCGGCACGACAGCTTCCGCGGCTACGGCCCAGAGCAGGGGTACGACTTCCTGCGGGGCGCGATTGCCGCCAACGACTATCAGGCTCGGGGTGTTGATATTCAGGCCGACGAGATCTTTGTCTCGGACGGTTCGAAGTGCGATACGGGCAACATTCTCGACATCTTTGGTGTTGGCAATAAGGTGGCCGTCGTCGATCCGGTCTATCCGGTGTACGTCGACACGAATGTCATGGTCGGCCGCACGGGACCGGCAGACGCCAACGGTCGATACGAGGGACTCGTCTATCTGCCTGTGACGGCCGAGAACAACTTCGTTCCGGAGTTGCCCAGCGAACCCGTCGACCTCATCTATCTCTGCTATCCGAACAATCCGACAGGCACGGTCGCCACGCGCGAGATGCTGAAGACGTGGGTGGACTATGCCCGCGATAACTCGGCCGTGATCCTGTTCGATGCCGCTTACGAAGCCTTCATCACCAATCCGGAGATTCCCCATACAATCTACGAGATTGAAGGGGCGAAGGACGTGGCTATCGAGTTCCGCAGTTTCAGCAAGAATGCCGGCTTTACGGGAACACGGTGCGCTTTTACGGTTGTCCCCAAAACACTCAATGTGAAGACATCAAGCGGTGACACGCAACCGTTGCATCCAATTTGGAATCGTCGTCATTGCACGAAGTTCAACGGCGTGTCCTACGTGATTCAACGCGCTGCCGAAGCTGTCTACTCGGACGACGGAAAAGCCCAGACTCAGCAGCTGGTCGACTTCTACCTGCAGAATGCATCGCTGCTGCGTGTCGGTCTGGAGCAGGTCGGTATCGACGTGTACGGTGGTGTCGACGCGCCGTACATCTGGCTGAAGACTCCGGGCGGTCTCAGCAGTTGGGACTTCTTCGATCAACTCCTCGAACGGGCTCACCTCGTGGGAACACCCGGGAGTGGTTTTGGTGCCAGCGGCGAAGGTTACTTCCGACTCTCGGCATTCAACAGTCGGGCCAACGTGGAAGAAGCGGTCGAGCGTTTCGCGAAGTCACTCGACTGAAGATCCGACTCGCCAACCCACCCCGCGGCACGAATTCGCGTGAACCGGACCCGCTGCCGCTGCGTTCTTATGGCAGAGGGAACGGCCCGCGGCCAGACCGAAATTTCGGCCAGTGCGCGGAAGCCCCTCTCCAATAACGCTTTGCAGCGTGGGAGAATGCCATGATGGCGATCGAATCAAAATTCCCGATGACCACCCTCTGTTCGAATCACACGTGGGGACTCTTTCAGCTGGCCATCGCAGTCCTTGCCGTGGGAACAGGGACGGCCATGTTTTCGTTCCCCTCGGTCGGTCCCGTCGGTATCCCCCTGGTCCTGCTGGGAGTCCCCCTGGCTGTCAACGCGTTGTTGCGTTTCTGCCGTTCGGGCCAGCCACAGCTGAGAGCGTTGATCGTTGGTTCGATTCTGCTGGCCGCCGCGATGTTCGCGATCGTTGTGTCCAACGGACAGACGGCGCTGACAGTCAACCGCTGGTTGTTTGCCGACGCTGGATGGAACGAACTGGTCCCTCGG
>CALJUK010000644.1 GCA_937975745.1 uncultured Planctomycetaceae bacterium
TTCATCCTCGAATCGGCGGCGTTCGTTGTTCGAGTCAGCAGTGCAGGTTTACTCCGGTGCTGTATCTTCCGGCTCAGGCTGGCGACCTATTGCGGATTGCCAGTCCGGGCCGCGTGCGGGAGGGGGCGTGCAACGCAAAAGCCGTCCGTCCCGGGCGCGGACCGTGTCCCCGGCTGGAGTCTCCCGGTGAGAGGTTGGTTGGCGCTAACGGCACACCGGGCGGTTTTGTGAATTCGACATCGCGTCTCTTTAGGCGGTGTTTCTACGAAGTCGACGGTTCACGGACTGTAATCACATTCCGAGGGACGTCAGCAATCCCGCATGATTGCCTCTCGGCTCTTTCGATCGACTGGATCGTCGTCGCGAAGCGAACGTCCCGATGATCCCGAGCCCGGAACCGTACAGTGCCAATGACGCAGGTTCGGGCACGCTGGCCGCCTCGAATCGCAGATCGTCGATCGCCAGGAAGTTGTTCTCCGGGCCGGAGATCTCAAGCTGGATCCGATTGAAGCTGGTGCTGACGTCTTCAACGCCGGTGAACTGAACCAGTGTGTCGTGACCTGCGAAGGCGACGGACCCAACTTCCACCGCGCCGGAAAATGCCGTGACCGTCAACGTATCGACGGCCGACGTGGACCTCCAGAATCCGACGCGGTTCACCGCACTGTCGAAAAAGACAGCAATCACAGTCCCCTGCAACTCGGGCGTGTCGCCGTAGACCCAGTTCGATGCGATCTGTCCACCGCCGTTCGCGGGGAACAGCGAAGTGTCGCCGGGATTCTGCATGGTGTAGAGGCTGCCACTGAACGTCGCCCCCAGCCCGCTGTACTCATTCGTCAGCAATGCCTCGTCGACAGACGGTGTGTTGAAATCGACGACGGTCTCGCCTCCCGAGAACGCCGCCTGCGTCACCGAGATCAGTCCAGCCTCAGATCGGGACGGGTTCGCCAAGTAAGCGACTGCGAGTAGACCAACGGCGAATTGAAACGAAATACGATTCTTCATGATGAACTCCAGAGTTGTTGTGTCCGTCCGGGGCGCGGACCGTGTCCCCGGAAGGTGTTTGTTGCCAGGTCTCGACCCGGCCTGCGCCCCCTATTGCGACACCGGTATGGCGATAAACGGGCCGGTCGAGCTGACTCCGACGATCTCGCCGAAGCCATTGACTGCATCGGCGCGAGTGAGGCCCAGAAGCGGTGAGTCTGCTTCCAGGTAAGCATCCAGGTAGGTCAACGAGCCGTCGACTCCATCCCAGAAGCAGGCCCGCGAATCGAGGTATGTTCCGGCCATTCCCACGATGATTCCGCTGTCTCCGATGTCCCAAGCCCACGCTTCGGGGGCTCTGTTCTTGCCCTTTCCGCGATCGAGGAACGACACCGTGTCGCCGGACCAAACCAACGCGTCCACCTCCGAGAG
>CALJUK010000645.1 GCA_937975745.1 uncultured Planctomycetaceae bacterium
CCAATGACTACGTCGGCAAAGGCCTTTCGGGCGGGCGAATCGTTATCCGACCGCCGCACCAGTCAACATTTGCCCCGGAGGAGAACGTGCTGGCCGGCAACGTCTGCCTGTATGGCGCTGTCAACGGCGAGCTTTATCTCCGTGGACGCGCTGCCGAACGGTTTTGTGTCCGGAACTCCGGAGCACATGCTGTCGTGGAGGGAGTCGGCGATCATGGTTGCGAATATATGACCGGGGGCCGCGCCGTCATTCTCGGCTCGACCGGGCGGAACTTCGCGGCAGGAATGTCGGGAGGAATTGCCTACGTCTACGATCCGGAAGACGAGTTCCTTCCCAATTGCAACACAGAGATGGTCGATCTGGAGCACCTCGAAGACGAGGCCGACATCGCGGAACTGCGACGCATGATCGAGAACCACCTGCAGTACACGGGTTCGACCGTGGCGGCAAAGATTCTCGAAGACTGGGAACAGTCGCTGCCGTCATTCCGCAAGGTGATGCCGATCGACTACAAGCGGGCTTTGGCAGACCTGGCCGCCGAAGCCGAAGCTGCCGCGCAGGTATCGAACTAACGTCGCATCGAACCGGATCGCTCAACGAATTGTTCATGTCCGCCGTCCCGCCCATCGTCTGCGGAGCGGGAAGACCGACGATTCAGGCGATCCAGCCGAATGCAGAAAACTGAGTCAATCCGACCGAGTTTGAGTGACGAGGCAGAGTAATGGGCGACCCCCGTGGATTTATGGAAGTGGTTCGCAAGACACCGACCGAGCGGGATCCGCTTCTGCGTATCCTCGATTGGAACGAGTTCCACGACCACATGCCGGAAGAAGAACTCCGCAGCCAGGGAAGCCGCTGCATGGACTGTGGAATTCCGTTCTGTCATTCCGGCACGACCATGGCCGGCATGGCTTCGGGTTGTCCAATCAACAACCTGATTCCGGAATGGAACGACCTGGTCTACCGCGGCCACTGGCGGGAAGCACTCGACCGATTGCACAAGACAAACAACTTCCCCGAGTTTACCGGTCGGGTCTGCCCGGCACCGTGCGAAGGAAGTTGCGTCCTGGGAATCAACGAGCCCCCGGTGACAATCAAGAACATCGAAGCCACGATCATTGATCGCGGTTTTGAAGAAGGTTGGGTTGCGCCGGAAACACCCCGCGGGCGAACCGGCAAGAAGGTCGCCGTCGTCGGATCGGGACCGTCCGGTCTTGCCTGTGCCGCACAGCTCAATACCGCCGGGCATGAGGTCACCGTCTTCGAACGATCGGACCGCATCGGCGGACTGCTGATGTACGGCATTCCCAACATGAAGCTGGAGAAGTGGATCGTCCAGCGGCGTGTCGATCTGATGGCCGATGCCGGCGTGAAATTCATTACCAATACCGAAACGGGCACAGACATTTCGGCCCAGCAACTCCACTCCGACCTCCCCTCGGTGCTCCTCTGCGTGGGTGCCGCCCGTCCCCGCGACCTTCCAATCCCCGGCCGGGAGCTGCAAGGAGGCCATTTCGCAATGGAGTTCCTGCACGCCAACACCAAAAGCCTGCTTGACTCTCAGTTGGATGACGGCAACTACATTTCTGCCAAGGGCAAGAATGTCATCGTCATCGGCGGTGGCGATACCGGCACAGACTGTATTGGCACCTCATTGCGGCATGGCTGCAACAGTCTGGTCAACTTCGAAATCGTCCCCAGACCAGCAGACACGCGACCCGCGAATAACCCCTGGCCGCAATGGCCTCGAATTTTTCGCGTGGACTACGGCCATGCCGAAGCGACGAGTAAATTCGGCGGCGATCCCCGCATCTTCCAGATCGAAACAGTCGAGTTTATCGGAAACGAGCAAGGCCAGTTGACCGGCCTGAAGACAACCGAGGTCGATTGGTCGCAGCCACAACAGGGAGGACCACCGTTCACACGCCGTCTGGGAAGTGAACGTATCTTCGAATGCGACCTCGTCTTGCTGGCGCTTGGTTTTCTCGGGCCGGAAGCGACCATCGCCGAGCAACTCGGACTCGAGACCGATCCCCGCAGCAATTTCAAAGCGGAACATGAGAAGTACACGACAAGCATCGACGGTGTTTTTGCCGCCGGGGACTGTCGCCGCGGTCAAAGCCTGGTGGTGTGGGCCATAAATGAAGTCCGCGGGGCTGCCCGCGAATGTGACCGCTATCTGATGGGTGTCTCGGAACTGCCTTAAGCAAGGCATTCGTGTTCGGGCCGGTCCGACATCGCCGATGCCCCTTCGAATGCACTGGGACTCACGATGGCTATGCGGTTCGTGCAAATCCTTGCGCCCATCGACCGACGGGATGAGCTGTCGGAGATTCTGCACGATCTCGACGTTGTCTCGACCTGGAAAGATACCGACCATCCCGATCGGATCTCCGTCCAAGTTCTGATTCCGGCCGACCGGTCC
>CALJUK010000646.1 GCA_937975745.1 uncultured Planctomycetaceae bacterium
TGATTTGAACGAGCCGCTCGATTGGGCACTTCTGCAGAGTCAGGTTCATGTAACGGATGCCGCCGGAGAACCAGTGCCGGGAGAAATCCTGGTGGGCTCCGATTCTCGTGAGTGGCGATTTCGACCGGAAGTTCCTTGGGGAGCGGGTATGTATCGCGTGATCGTTTCGAGCCTTCTGGAAGATCTCGCCGGCAACACGCCGGTCAGGCCGTTCGAGACCGATCTCTCGACCGCGGCATCCGCTCCGGAGCCGAGCCCTGCGACTCTCACGCGCGAGTTTCGCCCGGTGCCAGGTTCTGCTGGCACGCCATGATCTGTGGCGACGCAGTTTGCGAAATCGTTAAAGTCGATGTCGATCGTCGGCAGTGATTCCAATTCCAGCCTCCCGGAACGCCCATTCTGCGTCACGCGACAGGTCCGACTGTGTCGATAATGACCTTTGGAACGTGAGCCGGACGCCGGCATCCTGCCGTCAGGATGCGCCCGAAAGGGATGGTCCGGTCGGAGAGAAGCGGATAGACGAAAACGAGTGCTCGAAGAGGGGCATTATCAGTATGTGGCGATCGATTGTTTTGCAGACGGCAGTCATTCTGGTTGGGGCCGGTGTTGGACCACATGCGGAAGCCCAGTTCCTACCGGGTGTTCGGGCACACTGTTGCCCGAGTTGCCAACGCCCGCCCGTCCAATGCCACTGCGCGCAGACTCGACTGAGGCCTGTCGTGCAGACACGCATGGTTCCCCAGCCACAGACCGTTTGCAAGAACGTGACGGAAACCGCTTATCGGCAGGAGGCTTATGTCGAAAGCGTTCCGGTGACAACCTACAAGCAGGTCACCGTGGACGAAGGGGGCTACCAGACGGTTTGGGTTCCCAAGATGGTCACCAAGAACATCCCGCAGACGCAGGTTCAGCAGCGTGTAGGCTACCGCACTGTGCCGTACCAATACACGCGACAGGTCGCCGAGCGATCCGTGCAGTACGTTCCTCAGCAATCCGTCAGCTATGTCCCGGAAACGGTGACGGCATCGCGAGTGGCCACTTGCAATCCGTGTCAGCAGCAATTGGGACTGTCGTCCGTTCCCACTGGTTGGAACGCGATGGCCGTTACGCCACAGTCGACGTGGAACAGCACCGCCTGGAGTGCTGGTCCGGTTTATCCTTCGGCGACAACGACAGCCGTCATGCCATCCATGACCGTTCCGACACATGGTCTGGGACACGACCACGGTATCGAGTCGCCGTCATCGATCGCACCGCCACCCGATCCGTACGACTTGCCCCCAGAGGCCGCCGCCGACAACGAC
>CALJUK010000647.1 GCA_937975745.1 uncultured Planctomycetaceae bacterium
CCGCACGGCTATCGCCAGCGTTCCTGAAGCAGCTGTCAGTCATGGAGTCGGAACTGCAGCGAACCGCCGTGGACGAAGGATGGTCCATCGACTGGGCCAAACATGAACAGCACTTTCAGAAGGCCCGGGCGGCGATGAATGAGCGGAAAAGCCGCCGAGCCCTACGAGCCTATGCCGCCGCAATCGATGTTCTGATGGCGGGGATACACATGCAGCGGAAGCAGGCCAAAAAGGAAGGTCGGCGTTCTGGACGGGACGACAAGACTCCGATTCCACCCCCCAAAACGTAGTTTGGCTCACGTCGGCAGGCCGTCACGCGAACTGATTTCGCGCATCCACCTTGCCCTGGTCGATTCCTGACTGGTAGACTTCGCCGGCAAGAGCGCGCTGCGTCTAGTACCAGTTTCAAAACCGGTTGGTGGCGAGTCTGCGGCCAGTATTCACAGGGCAAAGACGAAGCACACAGAGGTTTTGGAACCACTTCTAGAAAGAGCGGCTTCTGGTGGCGTCATCTGCCTGATTTGCAGACTATTCGGCGTTCAAACGCCGCCACAATCGTCCGCAATGGGGACGAACCGGATTTCACGGGGACTGGGAGTCCCGCCGTGCTGGTCGAGGACAGGGAGGTCGGCGTGTTTCTTACCCGCTCAATCCGGCGAAAAGCTGCGATCGGGATGTCGCTGGTCATCGGGATGCTGCTGACACTTTCGATCAGCGGACTCTCGGGCCTTCGGTCGTTTCGATCCGTGCTGGAACACCTCGAATTCAGCACAAATCAGGCTCCCCGGCAGACGGATCTCTCGGCGTCCATTGGACTACTGTTTGGCCCGCTACTGGTCGATCCGAACGCTCCGCCGACAATCCGCCAGTTGCAGTTGCACCAATTTCCGCAGCGCTGTCACGACGCGGAACTGGCCATCCTGGAGTTTCGCCGCCGTCTGGAGCGGATGCCGCCGTCGCCCGGTGTCCGCGCCCAACAGCCCGTGACCTGGACTTTACTCCGCGAGATGGAAGTGCGGCTGAACGCAGTCAAACAGCTCGATGATCAACTCGGCAATTCGGATCCAGCCGTTCAACAGGCCGCCATCGAACGTGCCCTCCACCAAATTGCCTACGTTCTATCGCTTTCGCAGAAGATACCCGATCCAACGTTGGGTCTCAGCCGGCGTTTGCAACAGGCAGAGCAGGATTACGAAGCCCACCTCTGGATCGTGTCTTCGGCCAGTGTGATTGTGCTGCTGCTTTTCGCGGCATTGGCGACTTTCGGTTTCCGCTGGATTTTTCAGCCAATCCGCACACTGCACCGCGGGGCACGGCGAGTCGCCCAGGGAGATTTCAACTACCGCATTCACCTCACAACTCAGGATGAAATGTCGGAACTGGCTGACGTGTTGAATTCGATGACGGAACGCTTCCAGCAAATCACCGCCAATCTGGATCGCCAGGTCTGCGAGCGGAGCAATCAACTCGTCCGCTCCGAACGGCTGGCAGGAGTCGGCTTTCTGGCCGCCGGTGTCGCCCACGAGATCAACAACCCTCTCTCCGCGATTGTTCTGGCGGCTGAGTCGCTGGAACGCCGGATTGGCGACATACTGCAGAGCGAGATTGCGACCGCTTCCACAAATTCGCAGGATCGCAAGCTGATCGAAGATTATCTGCAAATGATTCAGAGCGAAGAGGATCGCTGCCGCGATATCACAGCCAAGCTGCTGGACTTTTCACGCGGCAAAGGGGACAGCCGCCAGCAATGCGACCTGGTATCGATTGTCAGCGAGGTCGTTTCGATGGTGTCGCATCTCAGCAAGTTTCAGGATCGGACAGTCATCTTCGAACGGACCAGTCCCTGTCACGTCGAATGCAACGGACCAGAAATCAAACAGGTGGTACTCAACTTTGTCGCCAACGCACTCGAAGCGACCGGTTCGAACGGCCGTCTCGAGATTCTTGTTCAGGAAACGGTTGACGAGGTCTCGCTGGTGTTCCAGGACAACGGTTGTGGGATGACACCAGAGGTGATGCAGCATCTGTTCGAGCCATTTTACACGCAGAAGACGGGCAGCCGCGGAACGGGACTCGGCTTGTCCATCAGTCATCGGATCGTGACCGACCACGGGGGGCGAATTGACGTCAGTAGTGAAGGGCCAGGGCAGGGGAGTACGTTTACGATTCGCCTGCCGCGACGGCCTGCCCTGCGGAATGCCGCCTGATCGTTGATCCCGATCTCTGGCGAATCATCCCGAAAAATAGACCATCCGAGCGGGACTGCCGCCAAAAGTGGTAGCCCGCGGGATAACCGACAACGCGACAGTTTGCCCTTGGTTCTGGCCAGACTCGAATTGGTTCTGGCCAGACTCGAATTGTCGGAAAACCACATATTTGCTATGACCGCCGTTCCGAAAGCCTGAAACCCAAATACGGACTGACGCCAGAAGCCATTGTGGGGCAGGATGCCCGATCAAAAGACAGGGAGGTTGACGTTGACTTCACCGGCAGACAAGTTGCGAGTGCTGTTTGTAGACGACGAACAGCCGATCCGCACTCTGATGGCCAACGAGCTTCCGCGACTGGGGCACGAAGTCACCATTTGCGCTGACGGCGAAGCGGCGCTCAAGACGCTGGAAAACCAGACGTTCGATGCCGCCGTCGTTGACCTGCGGATGCCCGGCATGAGCGGCTGGGACGTACTCGACCATATCAAACAGCTGTCACCGGATACAGAAGTCATCATCAGTACCGGCCATGGAAACATGGATTCCGTCATCCAGGCGATGCGGTCCGGCGTGTACGACTTTCTGCCGAAGCCCTGCCGCATTTTCGACATCGCGACAGCGCTCAATCGCGTCGCTGAAAAACGCAGCCTGAAGAACAAAACGGCAGCATTAGAATGTCGTTTGCACGCGGTCGAGGGGCGGTCTGCCGACCTTGTGGGTAACTCACTGCCGATGCAGCGGGTCAAAAAGCTGATCGAACGGGTGGCTCCCACCAATTCCACCGTTCTGATCCTCGGCGAAACGGGAACAGG
>CALJUK010000648.1 GCA_937975745.1 uncultured Planctomycetaceae bacterium
GATGTCGTCACGGCTGACGGCAGCGAGATCGAACCACCAGTCACTTGGGGCATCACTCCGGCGCAGTCCGTCGGTGTCAGTGAGAATTTGCCGACTTTGGACGAAGTCGAGGCGGGTGAGCGAACTCTGATCGGCGAAGCGTTCGAGTTCATGGGGATGCAGGAAGGCCAACCGATCAGAGGGGTCCGCATCGACGTCGCGTTCATCGGCTCGTGCACCAATTCACGGATTTCCGACCTGCGGGAAGCGGCCCGAATCGTAGCTGGCCACAAGGTCGCCGACGGTGTCCGGGCGTTGGTTGTGCCGGGTTCTCAGTTGGTTCGCGAGCAGGCCCAGGCGGAGGGATTGGACAAAGTCTTCTCCGAAGCGGGCTTCGAATGGCGGGAAGCGGGTTGCTCGATGTGTCTGGCAATGAATCCCGACAAGCTGTCCGGCCGCGAGGTTTGCGCGTCGTCCAGCAACCGCAACTTTAAGGGACGGCAGGGAAGCCCCACGGGACGGACTCTGCTGATGAGCCCGGCCATGGTGGCGGCGGCCGCGATTCACGGCTGTGTGACGGACGTGCGAGAAATGCTGGAGCCTGCCCTCGCCTGAGCGAAGCGAGCAGGTCTCGGGCGTTTGAAGTGGGATTGGAAACGATGGCAGACCGGCGGGAATGCCCGCTGTTTATCTGGTAGGAATGGACATGGCCGAGATCAAGCAAGTGACAGGAACAGGCATCCCTTTGTTGTTGGATGACATCGATACCGACCGCATCATTCCGGCGCGGTTTCTGCGGTGTGTGACATTCGACGGTTTGGGTGAGCATGCCTTCGAAGACGACCGGGCTCAGAACAACAACCAACTGTTTGGTAATCCGGAGTACCAGTCGGGCGTGATTTTGATCGCCGGGCGAAACTTCGGTTGCGGCTCCTCGCGCGAACATGCGCCGCAATCGCTGATGCGGTGGGGTGTCCAGACTGTCGTCGCGGAATCGTTCGCCGAAATCTTCTTTGGCAACTGCACGGCGCTCGGCATTCCCGCTGTCTGCGCTTCCCGGGACACGCTTAAAACTGTCAACGACGCAGTCATCGCCGACCCGAACGCGGAACTGACGGTCGACCTGGAGCAGCTGGAAATTCGCTGTGGCGGGCAAAGTTATCCCGTCACTCTCGCCGAAGGGGCTCGCCGGGCATTGGTTTCGGGGAACTACGATTTCATGGCACAGCTTCTGGAAGCGAAAGACGAAATCGCAGCGACCTCGGCCAAGGTCCCCTACATGAATGCTTTTGCCGAATCGGCTGCTTCGTAGTTTCGAAACCGCCGATCAAAGCGGCCTGGCCAGGTCGCTGGCCTGATGGTCGAGGTCCGACATGATGGAGCCCAACGAGCACATTGACGAAAGTCGACGTGGCTTCCTCAGTGGACAGTCGCTGCAAGATTTGGTCCACGCGGCCGTCGGCCGCGAGCCACGAGACCACTCTGCCCCCGTGGTTCCTGTCATCGAGCCAACCGGAGGGCCGACGCTTCGCCTGGGAACGCGGGCGATGGCGTGCGATTTCGGCGTCGTCCTTAATCCAGGGGCCCACTCGCTGGTGAGTCCGGCTTCGGATGCACTTGAACTCGTGCATCAGCTGGAGCAACAGCTGACTGTCTACCGGCATGACAGCGAAGTCAGCCAGATCAATGACCGGGCTGCGGACGAACCGGTCCCCTTGGAAGCCGGCTTGTACGACCTGTTGGCCCTGTCGCTGCAACTGGTCCGCGACACGGATGGTGGATTCGACCCGACGTCGGGTCCGACGATCGACGTGTGGCGGCGCGCCCGCAGGGACGGGCGGGTTCCGACTGAGGAGGAGATCGCCGAGACCCAGGCCTTCGTTGGCTCACGTCATCTTACTCTCGACGAGGACCGGCGGACTGTTCGTTTCGCGACGAAGGGCGTGGAGCTGAACTTCGGGGCGATCGGTAAGGGCTACGCGCTTGATCGAGCGGCTGAAGTGCTCGAAGCGAGCGGAGCAGCCGACTTCCTGCTGCATGGGGGGCACAGTAGCTTGCTGGCACGGGGAGGCCATGGTCTGCACGAGGGCTGGCCGGTCGGACTTCGCAATCCGCTGTTTACGGATCGCCGACTGGGAACCGTCCTGATCCGGAACCAGGCTATGTCGACCAGCGGATCAAACATTCAGTATTATCGGCACGAAGGGAAGCGATACGGCCATATTCTCGATCCGCGGACAGGGATGCCCGTGGAAGGAATGCTTTCGGCGGTGGTTCTGGCGCCGACGGCCGCCCTGGCGGACGCCCTTTCGACCGCGTTTTTCGTGATCGGGGTCGAAAACGCGGCCGCCTATTGTCATAATCACAAGGATGTGACCGCCTTACTGATACCCCCGCCATCCGGCCGCCGCCTGTGTGTGTTGAATTGTGGCGTGCCGAGCGACCAATTGTTTTTCGTATCACAAGACTCACCCGATAGCGCCGATATCTGCAACCTGCTGTAGCATTCCGGACGCAGCGAAGAAGTGATCGTCAGGATCGGGTTGCAAAGAATTTCGTTCCCGGCAGACTGAAGCCACAGCCGCATCACTCCCACCACGTGGCGTGGCGCTTGCCCGGCGCATTCATCCTGGAGGATCGCAAGAGTGCGTGATTTGCGGCGAATTTCCGCCTTCTCCATCCTGCTCATTGTCGTCGTTCGATTGTCCATCGGGTGGCAACTGCTCTACGAGGGCCTCTGGAAACTGGACACCCAGAACGGACCAAACCCGTGGACGGCGGCCGGTTATCTGAAGAATGCCCAGGGGCCATTCCGGGATCTGTTCCGAAACATGACAGGCGATCCCGATGACCTGAATTGGCTCGACTACGATCAGGTGTCTGCCAAGTGGGATCGCTGGAAGGATCGGTTCGTCCAGCGCTATGGTGCCTCCGAATCGCAACAACGGGCACTCGACGAGATGCTCAATGGCAAGTCGGAGTTCGTGGCCGAGCTAAAGCAGCTTCCCGATGGAGTCGTATTCGATGGATCGCTGGGCCGCATCATTTCTTACGACGCCGAAAAGCAGCGGTTAAAGGTGGACGGAACGCTTCATCTGCTTCCTCGCGAACGAGAGCGATTGCTCGAAATGGCACCGCTGGTCGATAAGCCTGAGGGCGAATTGACCGACGAAGAGAAGGCCCGAAACGCGATCGCCAAGGCGTATCACTCGGCCGTCCGACGACTGGCCGAATTGTCTTCGCGGTTGAGTTTCAAGGAACGGTTGGCCGTGTCTCTGAAGGGGGACCCCAAGCGAGCGGGTGTGGTCGTCGAAAAGTACAAGGGGACGATTGATTACAGCACACCGGGGGAGATTCAACTCTACCGCGACATGCTTCGGCGGTACGAAGAAAAGCTGGCAGTTGCCGATCAGGATTTCGAGTTCGAACATTTGCAGAAGCAATGGGGCGAGATTCAACAGAAGCGAGCCCAATTGGTCGGACCGATCCGAGCGTTGGAGGGGGAGTGGACCGACCGGGCGTACAAAATTCTTTCGCCAGAGCAGACGGCATTAGGCGGTCTTGCACCCGAGTGGTCACAGATGCGCAAGATCGATCTGATGACGATGTGGGCGTTGACCATTTTGGGCGGCCTGCTAATCGTCGGCTTGTTCACGCCATTTGCTTCGATCGCCTCTGCCGGGCTGATTCTCTCATTCTATCTCGTCATGCCGCCGTGGCCCGGTGTTCCGGAAGCACCCGGACCGGAGCATAGCGTGCTCATCAACAAGAATCTGATCGAAGTCTTCGCGCTGTTCATGATCGCCAGTCTGCCGACGGGACGTTGGTTCGGACTGGATAGCCTTGCAATTCGGCAGGTTGGACGTCGAAAGGGGAAGAAGCCGAAGTCCGCCAGCCAGCGGCCAGCCCAGTCCCCAGCGATCGCGACGCCGGTTTCGCCAGCCGAACCGACTGACGCCAACGAAAACGAGGAGTCCACCGTTGCGGGTGGAACCTATTCGCTGAAAAAGGGGACCCCGTAAACTCAGTGATTTTTGGAGTTATCGGTTCAACGGGCGTCAATTCCACTCAGAATCCGAGGTCGACCGCCAGCCAGCTCGCTGGCCCATCCGTACAATAAAAATGTGAAGGTTTGTCAATCCGCCAAGCTTGGGTTTGCCGGCGGAATCGATGTCGAAACAATCACTATCACCGTCAGGCTGCCAGTAACATGGTCCGGCAGAGACCAGACAGTCGGGTGATCTCGAAACTTACGAGAAAGGGGAGTGTGCCGTGCATTTCACTCCAGAGCAGGAACAGACTGGACGGGACAACTTTCACGAAGCACTGAGCTTTTCGCGACGCGACTTCATCAAGGGGGCCGCTGCCGCCGGAACCGGCTTGGGAGCGATGTATTTCGGCTATGAAGAGCTGAAGGGAGACCCGGTCCGCGTTGGATTTATCGGGACGGGTGACGAAGGAAGCATCCTGCTCACCGAACATCCATCAGACTATATGGACATTGTCGCGATTGCCGATTTGCGGCCGTCCAACCGCCGTCGTGCTCTCCATGGGGACGGGAACGAGCACCGCATCGGCCTGATCAATAAGCTGGGGCGCGAGAAAGCCAGCAAAATCAAGGTCTACAACGACCATCGCGAATTGCTGAATGACCCGCAGATTGAAGCGGTCGTGATCGCCGTGCCACTCAGTGCGCACGCTCCCATCGCCATGGAAGCCTTGGAGGCCGGAAAGCATGTCCTGACCGAAAAGCTGATGGCTCACAACATCACGCAGTGCAAAGAGATGGTCCGCAAGGCCCGCGAGAAGAAGTTGCTGCTGGCCGTCGGACACCAGCGGCATTACAGCGTCCTGTACGACAACGCCAACCGAATCGTTCAGCAGGGACTGCTCGGCGATATCAAATTCATCCGGGCGCAATGGCATCGGAACAACAGCTTCCCCGAACGGGACAGCTGGCGCAACAGTATTCCCAAGGAGGACATGGAAGCCCTGCAGGGCCAGGTTGAGGAGTACGGCTTCAAGGATGTCGAACAGCTCGTCAATTGGCGGTTGTACAACGAGACCGGCGGCGGACTGATGGCCGAGCTTGGTAGCCACCAGTTGGATGCGTGCAGCATCTTCCTGGGTAAGGTGCACCCCGTGGCTGTCCAGGGTTACGGTGGCCGCAACTTCTACGGCGTCAAAGGGGTTGGCTCGCCCGACAAGCAGGCCGATGACCGCGAAATTGACGACCATGTGTACGTCACGCTTGAGTTCCCGGGTCCGCACTATCACGAGGACAAGAACGACATTTGTATTGTGACGTACTCGTCGATCAACACGAACCGGTTTGAGCCTTACGGTGAAGCGGTCTACGGCAGCCGCGGCACGATGATTGTTCGGACAGAGAAGGAAGCCCTGCTGTTTAAGGAAGCCAGTCCCACGACTGGTGGTGGCGGACCCGACCAACGGTTGTGGGTGATCAGTGCCACCGACGGTAGTGGGCCGGTTCTCGATGCATATGAGACATCGGCTCCGTCCGCTGCGGCGTCTCAGGCCCAGGCATCGATGGGCGAGAAGATCAGCCGCGGATACCGTGAAGAGATGGAGCACTTCTGCCATTGCATTCGCACGAACAACTTCAGCTCGCCCGCAGAGGGGGGGCTCCGCTGTAATGGTGTGGTTGCGATGGCCGACGCCATCATGGCGTTGACGTCCAATCTTGCGATGAAGCACAAGAAGCGGATCGTCTTCAAGGACGAATGGTTCGATCCCGACAGCCCGGCCGTCCCAGAGACCGACCCGGACATCGTCGGCTAGTATCCCACCGAAGTCTGTTGGCCAAGGTCGAATCTGCAACGGACGCGGAGAACGCCCGGATCGAAAGAGCACTTCCCAATCGGAAAGTTCGTTGCAGTCCTTGGTCTTACAGGCATCGGTCGCAGACGCCAGATTGAGAGGGTTTCCAAGCCATGGGGCGATGGCCCGACAACAGTCGCACAACGGTGGTAACCGGCGGATTGATTTTTATACTGTTTCCGCTTCTCTGCTGGTTGGCGGTACTCTTCATGCGCGGTTGAGGAGATGCGTCCTTTCCGGGCGTCGTGTCGTTTGGTTGTGAATTCCATGTCGGAAGCGAATGCGGCCCGCTGCGAAGCGCGACGGAGTCCGATTGGATGCAGTCTGTCAAACGAGTGGCTGAATGGTACCTCGGCCTTCCCCCCGCCGATGCGGGAGAAGGGACCGCTTGGAACCTCGTGTCGCAGACTCCCTGGCCGGTTTGGTTTCCACAATGGTTGGCATTGCTGGTCGTCCTGGCAGGCTTGGCGTGTGTCGTCCTCGTCTCGTGGCGCGAGACGCGTGCGTTAACGCGGTCCCGACGACTCGGCTTGCTGACCCTCCGACTGATCACCGTGCTTCTCATTCTGGCGTTGTTGACCGAGGCGACACTGTCGATCGATCGGACGGGCCTACCCTACGTGGCTGTCCTGGTCGATACGTCCGCCAGCATGGGACTTCAAGACGACTATTCTGACGACGAAGCAGCTGGAAGACCGTCACGCCGCAACCGGACCGGTTCCACGGCCGAGAACGGTTCTCGCCTGGAACTGGCCAAGTCCTTGCTTCTGAGCGACTCGGCTCGTGTCTTGCGGGCGATTCAGGCCGGTTGGCGCTTGCGACTGTATCAATTCGCCGACACCGCCGTTCCGGTGGGGAATCAGGAACTTCAGGGGGAAGAGCAGTTGGCCGATCTGGTGAGTCGGCTCGAATCGCTGCGGCCGGAGGGAGATGCCACGCGGCCCGGTCCCGCGATGGCCAAGGTTCTCAACGATTTCCGGGGAGCGCCACCGGCGGCCGTCGTCGTCATTACGGATGGTCGGGCGAGCACGACAGAGGCCGAGAAGTTGAGTTCTGCAGCGGCGGACGCGGCGGCTCGCTTTGTCCCTGTTCATGCCATCGGAGTTGGCAGTGAGCAACCGGCACGCGATCTCGAACTGACAGAACTGATGGTCGATGAAGTCGCGTTCGTGGACGACCCAGTCCAGTTTGTCGCGACCGTCAAGAGCTACGGATTTGCGGGGCAAACGGCAGAAGTTGTTCTCCGCGAAGAAGACTCGGACGTCGTCCTGGTGAGCCAGCAGGTCCAGCTGACCGGTGAGGGGGGCCTACAGCGGGTGGACCTGGTTCACACCATTTCTGAGGACGGAGAATACGATTTCATCGTCGAGATCGTGCCTCATCCCAAGGAGGTCGACACTCACAACAATCGGCAAATCCGGCATGTCAGCGTCCGCAGGGAACGGATTCGGGTGCTGCTCGCAGATGGACTTCCCCGCTATGAGTTTCGCTATCTGAAACATCTGCTCGAGCGAGATCGAACAATCACCTTACGAACGGTGTTGCAGGACGCGGA
>CALJUK010000649.1 GCA_937975745.1 uncultured Planctomycetaceae bacterium
CCGCCAAACCACCAGCCCGCACCCCCGCCAGCAGTTTGCCACACGACACGTCCGGAGACACACGTGATCCGCAAGTGCCAACCAGATTGGCCTTCGCGGCCGTGTCTGGACCCGGAGGCCAAAGCCTGTCGGCCATCACCAACGACCCGCTGCAGGCCCGACGGTTCGAATGCAATTCGCAATCCGGCCTTGGCGTTGAGACGGCCGAGCTAGTATCTTTGACGTCGCAGGCCTGCCAGCGGCAACAGCAAGAGAAGACAAGTCCGAAACGCCTGTTGAGTTCATCTGTCACGGCTGTGTCAGCCGTGTCGGAGTTAGGAACCGATCGGAAATTCACGCGACCAAGAATCGGTGGTACGCGGCACAGTTTTTCGACGGGCGACTCGGTTCGGGAGACGGATTCATGCCTTCGATTTTTCGCACGCGATCGGAATCAGCCAGCGTGATTCTTCTATCGGCGTGTCTACCATTTCTGGTGGCAGTGCTGCCGGCTGCCGATCTGTCCGCTGCGGATGCCTCGGTCAAACAGGCAGTGCAGTCCGACGAACCGGCCAAGGCCTCCCAGCCGAAAGTTGCCGGTGAAGGCTACTACTTGCAACTTCTCGACGAACCACTCACTCCGTTCGAGCCGGTGAAGAAGATTGCGCCTGAGGAGCAGATGCAGGCCGACGCCCGAGCCCATTTTATGGCGGGCCGCCTACTCGAAGCTCGAAACGAATTTGCCGACGCCTACGAGCAATATAAGTTGGCGGCGCAACTCGCTCCCAACTCGCTTCCGATTTATCAGGCGTTGATTCCGCTGGCCTTCAGTCTGAATCAATCGAGCGAGGCGATGCAGTTCGCTCTCAAGGCGGTTGAACTGGACCCCAACGACTACGAATTGATGAATCGCCTGGGGAACTTCATGGCTCGGCAGGGACGGGTGGACGAAGCCATCGACCTGCTGGAACGGGCGCTCCACGCAGAAACGCTAAAGAAGCAATCGCCGACCTACGTGACAGTGATGCATCAGCTCGCCATCCTGTACACCGAGAAGGGAAACGCCGACAAGGCGGCTGATTCTTACAAGGTGATCTACAATGCGTTGCAGGATCCGAAAGCGTTCAATCTGGATTACCGGACCCGGGCCGCTTTGACGGCTGAATCCGCTCAGTTGTACGAGCATATCGGCCAGGCGTTTCTGAATGCCAAGCGGCCGGAAGAGGCGCGGGAGGCTTTCGAACGAGCCGCCAAAGAAAACCGTGGAAGTCAGGTCACGCTCAGCTTCAATCTTGCTCAGGTCTACCGTCAGACCGGCGAGTACGACAAGGCACTTGCCGAATTGGACAAGTACTTCAAAGCAAGCGGCGACACCAAAGGCCAAGAACCGTATCTGCTGCTGGCCACCATCCTGGACGAGAGCAAGCGGAAGGACGAACTCATTCCCCGGCTGGAGAAGCTGCTGGAAGGCGACTCCGAGAATACACAATTGCAGTTGTTCATGGCCGAGCAGTACCTGAAGAGCGAACAGCTGGAGAAGGCCGAGAAGCTGTTCCGCCATGTGGCCGACCGCAACAACGGGTCAGAGGCGTATACCGGTCTGGTAGCCGTCTACCGGCGAATGAAGCAGCCGGAGCAGTTGCTCGACGCCCTGAAGCTTGTCCTGCAGAGTGGCAGTATCCCTCCCAGTCTGAATTCCGAACTGGAAGCGCTGACATCCGACAGTGAACTGCTCGACGGATTGGTGGAAGTCGGTCGGTCGCGGATGAAGACCAATCCCCCCACGCTCGATTTCGGTTCGAGTCTCGTTCTGGCCAAGCTGGCCGCTCTCACCGAGCGGACGTCGTCGGCAATCGAATTGTACGAATTCGCAATTGCCTCGCGGCGTGATCCACAGGGGGCGCTCCACGACGAATTCGCCCGTTATCTGATGAGTGTCGACGAGTACGAGAAGGCGGCCGAGGTTTACGGGGCCGTTGCCGACGAACGGACACTCGCACCGCGTCGAACACAGTTTTTGGTGCTACAGGCCCAGGCGTTGGAGATGGCCGGCAAGACAGATGCCGCCATTGCAGCCATTGAGACGGCCAAGCAGGACGAGCCGGACCATCCGCTCGTTCGCTTCCAGGAGGCCTGGACCTATTACCATGCACGCCGTTACGAAAAGGCGGTGGAACTCTTCGGCAAGGTTGTGGCAGATTTTCCGGACGATCCGGGTTTGATCCGACGCTGCCGGTTGAGTCTCTCAAACATCTACGTTCAGATGGGCGACTCGGCGAAAGGGGAAGCTGTGTTGGAAGAGGTCCTCGCGAGTGCCCCGGACGATCCCACGGTCAACAACGACCTTGGGTACTTGTACGCAGATGCTGGCAAGAACCTGGAACGCGCCCATAAGATGATTGAAAAGGCCCTCGCTGCCGAACCCGACAATCCTGCCTACCTCGATAGTATGGGGTGGGTGTTGTATCGCCTGGGGCAATTCGAAAAGGCCATCACCTATCTGCAACAGGCCTCCGAGCAACCGGGCGGTCGCGATGCGACGATTTTCGGTCACCTCGGTGACTGCTACATCCAGACGAAGGAACCGGACAAAGCCCGCGCTGCATTCGACACGGCCTTGGAGCTGGCTCGCAGTTCTCAGCCGGTCGATGATGAAGTCGTGCGAGAGATTGAAGCCAAGTTGAAGCAACTTTCGGGCACCGAAGCAAAACCGGCAGAAAAAGCGGACGCGGAAAAATCGTCGTCGCAGCCGAACGGAAAGTAACGCGACTTTGTCCATCGTTGCAACCAGTCACAATTCGGGGCACGGGGAGGTTTTGTAAGCCAATCCCCCTTTTTCGGAGAGTTCGCGAGAACACGCGTTATGGCAGGACATTCACATTGGGCGAATATCGCCGCCAAGAAAGGTGTTATCGACAAGAAGCGGGGCAAGCTCTTCGGCAAGCTCAGCCGGGCGATCATTGTTGCGGCCCAGCACGGGGGAGGGGATCCGACGATGAACCTCGCCCTGCGGTACGCGATCGACAAAGCCAAAAAGAACAGCATGCCTAAAGACAACATCGAGCGGGCGGTCAAAAAGGGCTGCGGTGAGAGTGGCGGCGAACAGTATGTCGAACTCTGTTATGAAGGTTATGGTCCCGAGGGTGTGGCGATTCTGTGTGAAGGCCTGACCGAAAACCGTAACCGGACGGCGGGCGAAGTTCGTAAGATTTTTGAAGTCTATGGTGGCAACCTGGGAAGCACGGGATGTGTTGCCTGGATGTTTGAGCGGAAGGGATTATTCATGATCCCTTCCAAGCATGTCGATGAAGAGCAGCTTTTCGAAATCGCGCTCGAAGCCGGCGCTGACGACGTCAAACGAGAGGGAGAATCCTTCTGCGTGACGTGCAGTCCCGAAGCGTTCCAGGCTGTCAGTGACGCGTTCGAATCGCACCAGATTCCGACCGACGTGGCCGAGATTTCTCGCATTCCCAGCAGCACAGTCGATCTCGACGCCGACGCCGGGCGGAGGGTTCTCAAACTGATTGATGCACTGGAAGACAACGATGACATCCAATCGGTGACGGCCAACTACAACATGCCCGACGACGTGCTTGAGTCGGTCATGGCCGAATCGAACTGACACGTAACCAAAGGTTGGCCGAGGTTTCGCCGACGAATCCAGGATGGGTCGATCGCATCGCCAGAGGAAGGGCGCGGGATGGTACGCCAGGCTGTCATTCAACCGGATGACGATGACCAGCAGGGAACTTCCCTCCAGCCGACCACCGGTGAAGTCGGGACATTCGATCCCGACAATTCGCAGTTCGATGATGAACTTCGACCGAAGCGGTTGTACGAAGTTGTCGGTCAGAAGAAGGTCGTCGAACGGCTGCAGATCGTCCTGGATGCCACGCGCAAGCGGGGCGAACCATTGGGGCATTTACTGCTCGACGGTCCCCCCGGGCTGGGCAAGACAACGCTTGCCACGGTCCTGCCGCGCGAACTGGGGGTCGAACTGCAGATTACCTCGGGGCCGTCATTGGCGGCTCCGAAGGACTTGCTCCCCTATCTGACCAACGCCAGTCACGGTTCGGTTTTGTTCATCGACGAAATTCACCGAATGCCGCCGACCGTCGAAGAGTTCATCTACCCGGCGATGGAAGACTTCCGTGTGGACATCACTCTGGGCGAAGGTGTTAACGCCCGCACGGTTAACATTCAGCTCAATCGCTTCACAGTCATCGGTGCCACCACACGGAGCGGATCGCTGACGGCCCCGTTGCGGGACCGTTTCGTCAACCGGGAGCATCTCGACTTTTACGAACTGGATGAACTGGCGGAGATTGTCCGCCGGAATGCCCGACGGCTTCGGATTCCCATCGACGAAAACGCAGCGGACGAAATTTCCCGCCGGAGTCGAGGGACACCGCGCAAGGCGAATAACCTGCTGCGGTGGGCTCGGGACTATGCCACCTGCCGTGCTGACGGGCATTTGACGCAGCAAGCCGCCGCAGATGCCTTCGAGATGCTGGAGGTGGATCACCTCGGCCTGGAAGGCCAGGACCGCCGCTACCTGACGACTTTGGCGAAGGTCTTCACCGGTGGGCCAGCCGGCCTGCGGGCGATCGCTCACAGTATGAACATCCCGGTCGACACGCTCGAAGACGAAGTCGAACCGTTCCTGCTGCGGACCGGTCTTATCCAGCGGACGCCTCGTGGGCGGATGTTGACGGCTCAGGGGTTTGAGCTGATCAAAGTCACTCCCCCCAAACCGGCAACACGCTAACGCTCGAGTCGCCGCCCCGGAGGAGGTCTTCGTCCCCTCCTGGCAAGTCGTTGGGCCGCCTCTTCGCCCTCTCTCTCGCTGGACAGAAGTCATCGGAGGCTGAAGGCATGAGTCTTGTTGGACGCATCGACCCTCCCCAGAGTCCCCTCCCTCGCAGGGAGGGGAACTTCTCGGGATGGCGCAGCGGCAGAAATTTGTCGCGGGCCGACAAAATGCCGGCTCGACCATCTGCTGCGGGGCTAGAGCGCGCTACTTCTACAAATAACGGCTTCTCGCGGTGTCATCTGCCTGATCCTGAGCGGCGGGGTTGATCCCCGTCGTTCCCAACGCTCGCTTCCCCCCGCAATGCGGACTAGAGCGCGCTGCGCCTAACTGTAGCGATAACCGCAGTGGCGGATGTAGTTC
>CALJUK010000650.1 GCA_937975745.1 uncultured Planctomycetaceae bacterium
CAATCAGGTCACCCCGGCCGGCCACAAGAGTGAAATCGCAATACCCGCAACGATGTGTGCAGAACGGAACGTGCACGTAAACCGAACGGGGAAGTGGGTCGGCCACGGGTCACTCACTCTCCAGCGGCACACCCGCCGCCGAATCGGCCGACGCGATGCAGTACAGAGTCTCCTGACGCGTCCCACTGGACGAATCGGCCGTCCGCAGAAAGAGTTGTCCGTAAGCCACGGCCGGGCTGGCGAACATCTCGTCTCCGAGTTGGTTCTCGGCCAGAAGTTCATACTCCCCAGGCTGGGCGCGAATGACAAAGATCGTCCCTCGCTCGTTCCCGATGTAGAGGCGATCTTGAACCAGAATGGGAGAAGCACTGATGTCGCCTCCCCCCAGGCGGGCCTTCCATCGCTCGGCTCCGGTCTTGGCATCCCAGCAGTGGGCAATGCCGTTGTCGGTGAATGCGTAAATGTTTCCCTCCGTCTGCAGGAGAGACGGGACGTAACACTTCACGGTGTTACGCCACTGGGCCGTGGGTGTCCCGCTGGCGTTGACGCAGATCGTTTCCTTCCCCGGAAAACCACCACTGGCGAACACGAAATCGCCATATTGCACGGCCGTCCCGACACAAGCCTGCGTCGTGCCGGGCACGCTCCAAAGTTGTTCCCCGGTGAGAGGGTCGTACGAGGCCAACTGGTCACAGCCGGGAAGCACGACCTGGTCTCGCCCGCCAAGATGCAGGATTGCCGGAGACGCATACGACACGTCTGCCGGACGGGCCTTCCGCCAGACAATCTCACCCGTCTCGCGATTCAGGGCTGCCAGAAAGCCCCCCCCCTGATTGTCGCCGGCAATAATCACGTAGGCTTCGTAAATGGCAGGGGAAGCCGAGTAGCCATACCGAGATTGAAAGTCGCCCACGTTCTTCTGCCAGAGAATCTTTCCGTCCAGGTTCAATGCTGTCGCGTGAATGGCCGCGTCATTCAGAAACGCGATGAACAGCCGCTCCCCATCACAGGCAATTGTCGAGGAGGCCTGCGTATTTTTGGCGTGAAGGTGCGGATCGAAACCGCCGCGATGGATCTCGGTTTGCCACAGAATCGCCCCGTCTTTTCGATCGAAGCAGAGGACCAGCTGGACACCGTCGTCTTGCGGAGGGACACCGTCCCCGACTGCGGTCGCGAGGTACACCCGGTCACCGACAATCGTGGGAGACGAATGCCCTCGGCCGGGCACGGGCGTCTTCCAGACGACATTCTTAGTGGCTGAAAACTCCACCGGGACGTCCTGACCATCCACGATGCCGTTTCCCTGCGGTCCACGCCAGGCAGGCCAGTCCTGAGACTGCACCTCTGGACGGGCAATGTCCGGTGGAGCCTGCGTGGGATCAACGGAGACCTCTTCGACCGAATTAGGTCGCGAACAGCCCCAACAGGCCCCCAACAGCAGACTCCCGACACACAGCCAACGCCAATTCACATCAATCCGCACGAGCTCTTCTCCTCTTGCTGCAGCGACCCGCTGCACGCACCGTGTCATCAGGCGACTGTCGGGCATCATAGAGGTCTACCATGAGGGCGGCAAACTCCGAGCGGCCACCCGATCTCCTGTTCAGGAAGATCGCGTTGACCTCTCGGGGAACCTTTTGATATGGTCCCGCACCTTTCGAACCGCCGTCCGGCGGAAGCATGTGCAATTCCTGCCGGGTTGGGCCGAGCTTTTACGATCTCGGCCGGCCTGCTGTGTCTGGTCTGAATTCCCCGTTTCTTCAACACCGATCCCCGATCTTCGATTGCTGCCCCAAACAGGACGTTTCTGGCAGAGAGTAGACTGGTCGGTCACTTGTAGAAACGATCTTCGAGCGATGGAGCGCGAAATCGATGTGTGGCATTGTCGGCTATATCGGGAAGCGGGAAGCATCCAACCTCCTCATCGAAGGGCTGCATCGGCTGGAATACCGTGGCTATGACAGCGCGGGAATCGCCATCCAGCAGGACGGCAGCATCGAAATCCGCAAGAAGGCCGGCCGCGTCGCCCAAATGGCTGAACTGGTCGCCCAAAACCCGGTTCGCGGAAAGACGGGCATCGGCCATACCCGCTGGGCAACACATGGCGAGACAACCGATGCGAATTCGCATCCGCACGTTGGCGGCAATGGCGAAGTCGTGCTCGTCCATAACGGAGTGATCGAGAACTACGTCACGCTCCGCAAGCAACTCCAGGAACATGGCTACGTTTTCCACAGCGCCACCGACACCGAAGTCATCGCCCATCTGATTGCCTACAACCTCTCCGAACAAGTCAAACTCAGCGACAATGCCGAGGACGAGAGCATCTGCCTGAAAGCCGTTGAAGCGACTCTCCGAAAACTCAAAGGTACCTCCGGCATTGTCGTTCTGTTCCGCGACTTTCCCGGCATGATGGTCGCCGCCCGACTGGGAAGCCCTCTGGTCATCGGCATCGGAAATGACGAATACTACCTCGCCAGCGACGCCAGCCCGCTGGTCGGCCACGTCGAAGAAATCGTCTACATGTCCGACCACGAGGTTGCAGTCCTGCACCGCGATCAGTTCGAGCTCATCCATCGGGACACCGGTCCGACCTCCCCCGCCATCCACGTCCTCGACCAGACAACCGACGATCTGGAGTTGGGCGGTTTCGAACACTACATGTTGAAGGAAATCTACGAGCAGCCACAGACCATCGAAAACGCCATGCGGGGCCGATTGGACGACGACGAAGCGACGGCCAAGTTCGGCGGGTTGAATCTCGATCCTCAGCAACTGCGACGGATGGACCGGGTGGTGCTGACCGCCTGTGGCACTAGCTGGCACGCCGGTCTGGTCGGAGAATACCTGCTGGAAGAATTCGCCCGGATTCCGACCGAAGTCGAATACGCCAGCGAACTCCGCTACCGCAACCCCCCCATGTCCGACACCACCATGGTCTTCGCCATCACACAAAGTGGCGAAACGGCCGACACCCTGGCAGCGATGCGAGAATGCAAACGCAAAGGTCACCCCACACTCGCGATCTGCAACGTCGTCGGTTCAACGATTGCCCGAGAAGCGGACGGCGGTATCTATCTGCACGCGGGTCCGGAAGTTGGTGTGGCGAGTACCAAGGCGTTCACGTCGCAGGTGATGGTGCTCATTCAGCTGGCGCTGTTTCTCGGCCGAATGCGGCATCTGTCGTATCCAGCCGGCAAGCGAATCATCGACCATTTGAAGTCCATGCCTGGGGTGATGTCCGAAACGCTCAAATGTCACGATCAGGTCCGCTACGTAGCCGACAAGTACTCGCAATTCAACAATTACCTGTACCTGGGCCGGCTGCACAACTTCCCGGTCGCCCTTGAGGGGGCCTTAAAGCTGAAGGAAATCAGCTACATCCATGCGGAAGGGTACCCGGCTGCCGAGATGAAGCATGGGCCGATCGCCCTGGTTGACGAGCAGACACCCAGTGTGTTCGTCATTCCCAAAGGAGGCATTTACCCCAAGATCATGAGCAACCTGGAAGAAGTACGGGCTCGCCGCGGGCCCGTGATTGCCATCGCTTGCGAAGGGGACGACAAAATCGCCGACCTGGCCGACGATGTCATCTTCGTCCCGTCGGTCGAGGATTACCTGCAACCGCTTGTGACGGCCATTCCGCTGCAATTGCTGGCGTACCACGTTGCCCTCAACCGAGGCTGCAATGTCGACCGCCCCCGCAACCTCGCCAAGAGCGTGACCGTCGAATAGCCACCCATTCCAGGCAAAATCAGGCACGTCAGGCAGCCCCAGCGTGGGCGTCGAGACACGCCTAGCAACGACGAAGAGGGTCGCCACACGGAGAGGTCGTGAAAGGACGGGCGGGAGTCGTCTTTTCATCATCGCCCGACGCGTCAGCGAGGAGCACTTCGTCTCGTCTGGGGTGGACCGCAGCGGCAGAGGACTGTTCGATGAAGGCTCTCGACCGATTCATTCAATCCTGGCGGATTCGGCGTATCCGACCGTTCCTGAATTCGGGAGCCCGTGTCCTCGACGTTGGCACGTCCGACGGTGCCCTGTTCCGTCAGATCCCCAAGCTGGGCCCGAGTATCGGGATCGATCCCGATCTCGAACCGCACGCCACCGGTCCAAACACGCAGTTCATCAAGGGGTTGTTCCCGGCCGACCTGCCCGAAACCGAACCGTTCGATGCGATCACCATGCTGGCTGTTCTGGAACACATTCCACCCGACATCCAGCCAATTTTGGCCCGCGACTGCTTCGCCCATCTGCAGCCGGGCGGTCTGCTCCTTATCACGGTGCCCGCTCCGGCAGTCGACTACATCCTGGCCGGCCTGCGTTTCTTCCGTCTCATCGACGGGATGTCGCTCGAACAGCATTACGGTTTTGAGCCGTCCATGACGCAGGAACTGTTCGAGTCGGCCGGTTTCCGCCTCAAGCGGCATGCGACGTTTCAACTCGGCCTGAACCATTTGTTCGTGTTCGAGAAGCCAGTATAGCAGCGATCAGTTGGCCGGTTGATTGTTGGCTCGTTGCTCAAGCCAGCGTTTGCAGGATGCCTGGCTCTCGGCTGACGGCTGACCGGCCAGAAGGTTTTCGACACTGATGTCTTCGTCCAGGTCGGGCCAATGGATGCCCTGTCCGTTGCCGATGAGCCGCCAGTGACTTCGTTCCTTTGTCGTGGCATGGGACAGACGAGGATACCACGCCGTTGGGACTGAAATCGTACGGCCATCGACCAGTTCAACGACCAGACTCTGATCACTGACTTGGGCGCTCTTGGCCAGCGGGACTCGTGTTTCAACCGTTGAAGAACTCATGCCAACGATCCAGCAATTCTTGTTGGTGCTCGGTGACGCGTCTTTCGATGTCGTTGATTTCGTTGGCGGCGAATCCGTGACTTTGCGCAAGTCGAACAGGATCGAGCCAGAACTTCGCCTCACAGTCGTCCCGTTCTACGTGAACGTGGGGTGGTTAGTCGCGATCACCTGAGTAAAAGAAGAATCGGTAAGAACCACTTCGAAGAACTGTCGGCATTGGTTCATGCTACGCCTGCGAAACCTTTGCAGCAATGTCAATTCACGCCAAACGCGTCGTTCCGGTAGGCTGGCCGCGGCCAACGGACACGTCGCTTAGAACGACATGTATGTCCCACTTGGTGTCAGGCAGTGCCTGACCTACGGCTGAAAGTTGGCTTCGTCTTCGACGATGCTATCCCAGATGCGTTCAATTAGCGCAACACGCTCTGAAACGGGTAGCCCACGAATTTCGAAAGGAAGTTCGGATCTCGACACGAGCAAAGCCTCGATATGGCGCTACGGCAGCGGTCTCCTACAAACAGCATAGGTTCTGGCCCCGACCGTCGCCAAGTCCAAACTGTCGCCTCCCACAACTCCGTCTTGTCGAAAATCCCGCTGTCAGCGTACACTCCGCCGCGCCAGAGGGTCGCGTCCGAAAGGGCTCTGCACGGCTCACAGACGTAATGGTTCTGCACGGCTCGCTGAACCGTGGCACGCAAGACGGACTTCCAACAGGTTAGATGGGAAGGCTCGCACAGCGGGCCCGACACAAAGCAGCCACGTCGCCCGCAATTGGATCAGACAGGAACACGTTTCATGAACGTCATCGGAATCATCCCGGCCCGGTTGCAGTCGACTCGTCTCCCCCGAAAGTTGCTCCTGGCCGAGACAGGGCAGCCGTTGTTGCAACATACCTACGAGGCCGCCTCGGCCGCGTCCTCTCTGGACGAAGTGGTCATTGCGACGGACAGCGAAGAGATCCGCGATACGGCAGTCGCCTTTGGTGCCCGCTGCGAAATGACGGGGGACCACCCCAGCGGAACAGATCGCATTGCCGAAGTCGTTGGCCGCTGTTTTCCCCACGCCGACATCATCGTCAATGTGCAGGGAGACGAGCCGGAAATCGCGCAGTCGGCCATCAATCGACTGGTCGACCTCCTGCAGGAAAACCCAGACGACGAAATGGCCACGCTGTCGACACCAATCCGCTGCCGCGAGGAGTTGGAATCCGCCTCCTGCACCAAAGTCGTGACGGCCGGGGACGGGCGGGCTCTCTACTTCAGCCGGAGCCCCATTCCGTTTGTCCGGGACGCCAGCATCGACGAACTTCTGGCGGGCGAGACACCGTGGCGGCTGCATCTGGGTCTCTACGCCTACCGTCGCGATTTCCTGCTGAGACTGGCCAAGCAGTCACCCACACCGCTGGAACAGTTCGAAAAGCTCGAACAGTTGCGGGCCTTGGAACTGGGGGCCGTCATCCGAGCGGCCACTGTCGATCAGCGGACCGTCGGGATCGACACGCCGGCCGACTACGCCCGGTTTGTCGCCCGCTACTCCGACCGGCAACGTCGCCGCGCCGCGTAACCCCGCCGAGACGGTTCTCTCAAGCGACGACTTTGACAGGGTTTACGCCGACTCGTCGGTTAACATTCCGGTCGAGTTTCCGGTGGGTTGACGCTGCGGAACGGCAATGCTAGCTTCATGTCCGCGTTCAGGTTGCGCACAACGGGTCGGCTGAAACGACGCTGACCGTCCAGCAGCACCGCTGCTTGAGCGGCTCTCTTGCCGCAACGGGCCTGCCACCTAATGCTGCTCCTATTCCAAATCCTGTCGCGGAATGAACACCGCGATGACATGACCGGCCAGAGCAAAACACTGCAGCGGCATAACGCTCCGCAGTCCGGCCGGTAACTCAAACCAGGGGTCATCGAAATGTCAGCTGATCAAAAGTTTGTGTATTTCTTCGGTGATGGTAAGTCCGAGGGCAACGCCACGCTGCGGAACCTGTTGGGGGGAAAAGGGGCCAACTTGGCCGAGATGTCCAACATTGGACTTCCCGTGCCGGCTGGCTTCACCATTACCACCGAAGTCTGCATCCTCTATAATAACAGCCAGAAAAAGTACCCCGAAGGCCTGCGGGCTCAGGTCGACGAAGCGCTCACGAAGGTCGAAAAGGTGATGGGTGCCGAGTTCGGCTCGGAAACCAACCCGCTGCTCCTGTCCTGCCGATCAGGTGCCCGGGAGTCGATGCCCGGCATGATGGACACCGTGCTCAACATCGGCCTCAACGACACCACGGTGATGGCACTGGCGAAGGCGAGCGGGAACGAACGATTCGCCTGGGACAGCTACCGCCGCTTCATCCAGATGTACGGCGATGTGGTGATGGGGCTGAAGAGCCGATCCAAGACGGCTCACGATCCGTTCGAAGAAATCCTCGACAAGCACCGCGAGGAAGCCGGTGTCGAATTCGACTCGCAACTGTCGGCAGACCAGCTGAAGGCAATCGTCGCGGAGGTCAAGAAACTGGTAAAAGAAGAGGCCGGCAGAGACTTTCCTACCGACGCGAGGGAACAACTGTGGGGTGCCATCGGCGCCGTCTTCGACAGTTGGGAAAACGACCGGGCCGTCGTCTACCGCCGTGATTACGGCATTCCTCACTCGTGGGGAACGGCCACCAACGTGCAAGCGATGGTCTTCGGCAACCTGGGCGATGACTGTGCCACGGGCGTCGGCCTGACACGCGACTGCTCGCTGGGAACACCGGGCTTCTGCGGTGACTACCTGATTAACGCTCAGGGCGAAGATGTCGTGGCCGGAATCCGGGCTCCCAAGCGAATCGAAGAATCGCTGAAATCCGACATGCCGGAAGCCTTCTCGCAGTTGGAGAACATCGGCCACACGCTGGAACAACACTACAAGGACGTGCAGGACATCGAGTTCACCGTGCAACGGGGCAAGGTCTGGATGCTGCAGACCCGTAACGCCAAGCGGACCGGTTTCGCCGCTGTGCGAATCGCCGTCGACATGGTCAACGAAGGTCTGGTGACTCCCGAGCAGGCGATCACCAAGAAGCGAATTCCGGCCGACGACCTGAACCAGTTGTTGCAGCCGATCTTCGATCCAAAGGCCAAACAGGACGCTGTCGCTGACGGGCGACTGTTTACCAAGGGAATCAATGCCGGCCCAGGTGCCGCCGCCGGGCAAATTTGCATGTTCGCCGAAGATGCCGAAGAGCTCTACAACAAGGACTCGAAAGTTCAGTTGATCCTGGTTCGCCGCGAAACCAGCCCGGAAGACCTCCGCGGGATGCGCGTGGCACAGGGTATTCTGACGGCCTTCGGTGGGGCCAGCTCGCATGCGGCACTTGTGAGCCGCCAAATGGGCAAGGCGTGCATCGTCGGTGCCAGCGAGTTGAAGATCAACTACGAAAAGGGGACGGTCCAGGTCGGCAACAAGACGCTCAAGTCGGGCGACTGGATCAGCATTGATGGCTTCACCGGGGAGATCTTCGAAGGGGAGGTCACGACCAAACCGAGCGAAGTGATCGAAGTGCTGGTCGACAAGACCTTGAAAGCAGAAGATTCGGAGGCCTTTGGCCGCTACCAGCAGTTGATGAGCTGGGTCGACAAGTTCCGCAAGCTCAACGTCCGAACCAACGCCGACACACCGCAGCAGGCGGGCGAAGCCATTGCTTTCGGTGCCGAGGGAATTGGCCTCTGCCGGACGGAGCACATGTTCTTCGAACATCTGCAGGAAATCCGCGAGATGATCGTCGCGCGGACGCTCGACCAGCGCCAAGCCGCCTTGGCCAAACTGCTTCCCTTCCAGCGGGACGACTTCGCCGGTCTGTTTCGGGCGATGGACGGCCGGCCGGTCACAATTCGTCTGCTGGATCCGCCGCTGCACGAATTCCTCAGTGAACGCCACCTGGAAGAACAACCCGAACTGGGTGAGAAGCTCGCCAAGACGCTGGGTGCCGACGTGGCGGAAGTTCACCGCCGGGTCGAAGAACTGCACGAATCCAACCCGATGCTCGGCCACCGTGGCTGCCGTCTGGGGATCGTCTTCCCCGAAATCACAGCCATGCAGGCCCGGGCCATTTTCGAGGCCGCCTGCCAAGTGCAGAAATCGGGCACAACGGTGCATCCAGAAGTGATGGTTCCCCTGGCCGGCTACCAGACGGAATTCGACAATCAGGCTGCCATCATCCGCAGCCAGGCCGAAGCCGTCTTCAAGGAAACCGGCATCACAGTCGAGTACAAAGTCGGCACGATGATCGAGATTCCGCGTGCCGCCATCTGTGCCGACCAGATCGCCAGCACGGCAGAGTTCTTCAGCTTCGGGACAAACGACCTGACGCAGACGACACTCGGAATGAGCCGCGACGACTACGGCGGTTTCATCGGTTTCTACCGCGAGCACGACATCGTGCCGAACGACCCATTCCAGACGATCGACCAGGACGGGGTGGGACGGCTGATGAAGATTGGTGTCGAAGGTGGCCGTGGAACTCGCAAGGACCTGAAGATTGGCATTTGTGGCGAGCACGGAGGCGATCCGGCCAGCGTGATGTTCTGTCACCGAATCGGTCTCGATTACGTCAGCTGCTCGCCGTTCCGTGTTCCGATTGCCCGCCTGGCGGCCGCCCAGGCAGCGCTCGAAGGGTAACGCCAGTCTGAAGCCGGCCCGTCACCAATCTGATGATTCTGGACGCAGAACACGGAACTGACGGACAGACTTTGACGGAAGAGTTCTCGACGGGGGCGTGTTTGCCACGGCATCCACGTCCCCGTTTTCGTTTTTTCCGGCCGATGTGCGGGTTCCGCCGTTCACGGCGACAGCCTGCACAACAGAAGCTTCCTAACCTGTTACCCAATAGTCTCTTATGAGCACCCCAAATCGCACGATCTGACCCTATGGGGGTGTTTTGGAGAGAGTAATGGATCTCTCGTACTGCAAGAGATGTCGGTTTGCGGGCCATACATCCTGCAAATTGCGACAATATTCCCACAATTGCTCTTTCCAACATGTTAGGTCGACGATAACATTTTTTGTCCGAGCCTATGGGCTCACGTTGCCTGCCGCCTGAGTCGCCTCCCGTTGCACAACCCTTGGCCCTCTCGAGCGAGTCACGCGTCTGTAGTGTCCGCAGAACAAGCGCTTTCTGCACCGCACTTCAGTCGAGCAAGACAGAGTCCATCCGTGGTTGGGTCCGTACCTGCATTTTTCGCTGGACTCGACAAGCCAACTACGGCATCACCCTGAACCGCTACGGTGACAGTCGAAAACGAATTGACCCGTGCTGACAACAGTTCGGGGGCGTTCGGTCTGCCGCAGGCCAGCGAGAGCCTGTCAGATCAACGGGAGAAGATTTCACGGAATTCAAGCTGCAGAACTCGCCGGAAAATCACACAACCTTTCGTGAATTTCCATTCGCGCACGTTAGAGTCCTGCTGGAATCCGAGGGCAATTTCGAGCGACGAACCAAGCGAGGCAGAGACGATTGACGCGGTAAGTCCCCGGGCTACGGCTTACCAGACTCCGAGTCACCTGACTGCAGCGGACCGGACAACCAAACCAGACGGGACGTTTGGCTGGGAACAAATTGAACAGAAACTTTGACAGGGACCGACCGTCGGTCCCGCGTACTATGGCCTCCGTCGAATCGACGCGCACTAGGTCGATCAGAACTATGAGCAAAAAACTCCAACACCTGCGTAACATCGGAATTTCCGCCCACATCGATTCGGGCAAGACCACTCTCACAGAGCGAATCCTGTTCTATTCGGGACGGATTCACCGCATGGCTGAAGTGCGCGGTGGCGATGGAGGAGCGACGATGGACTCCATGGACCTGGAACGGGAACGGGGCATCACAATTGCCTCTGCCGCGACCCAGGTACGGTGGAAGGACTACACCATCAACGTGATCGACACGCCCGGCCACGTCGACTTCACCGCCGAAGTCGAACGCAGTCTCCGCGTGCTCG
>CALJUK010000651.1 GCA_937975745.1 uncultured Planctomycetaceae bacterium
TCGGCAGCGTGATCCTGTCGACTGCAAGAGTTGTCACGGGCAGCAGGCGCATGTTGATTTTGTTGTCAGGTCCAAGGACAGCGTCCGCACGAAAGTCCGGTGTCAAATCGGCCACGAAATCCATGTAAGCCCGATTGAACTTGCGGTACTGAAGTTTCGCTTCCAGTGTCAGACTTCCCTGGACATCGGGCGGAATTTGCAAATCGTAGTGGACCGTCCAGGCGGCTCCCGGCGGAATCTGGTGGTTGTAGACGGCTGTGAAAATGTCCTGCACGTTTCGGCGGGCGATGCGGTTTCCGTCGCGGTCGACAACAAACGCATTGACGAAGTGGGCCCACGGATCGACATCGCCTTCGGGAGAGAGACTACCGCTCTGGCCGATGACGCGGTCACCCGACTTCGCGACGATTTCCAGCCAGACTTCGTTCGAGTCGGCCGTTCCCTGCGTGAAGTGATGTCCCAGCTTCAGCGTGCGCAGGACGACATCCAAGGTGTAACGCTGTCCGGGGTGCAGCGGGGGCATCTCCGGACGGAGCGGAGCGATCAGCGGCCCAGTGATGGAGTTCCCCGCCCTCAGACCAAACAGGTCGACACGCAGCGTGTCCTTTAAGAAATTCTGATGAGCCGCCACGACGTCCTTTCGGCCGCGCAAGGCCGCCATGGCCGTGTTGGCTGCCGGGAACAGGTGATCGTGAATCTTCAACTGGCCCGAATCGTCGAGGAATCTGGCACCGAAATCCCGCGATTCCTTAAATGGCATGTGGCAGCGGTTGCAGTTGTCTTCCGCCTGCTGGGGGTAATAAAAACTGCGCGCACCGTGGCCCGACACGCCACTGAGCAGGAACGAGTCGTAATGGTTCTGTCCCCGCAGCCATTTGTAGTGGTTCAGCTCTTCGGGCAGATGCACCTTGTGGCAGGTGCCACAGAACTCAGTCGTTTTGTGCAACGGTTTGAGGAATGTCTTCTTGTGGAACTCGGGGTTGGCTTTCACTAACTGTCGGTTGATCCACTTCAGAGCGGGGTTTTCGCTGAATGCGAACGGATAGTGAATCGGCTCGTCGATTGTGAAATCCGCATTCCCTCGGGGACTGTTGACGTGGGTAATCGAATGACAAACGGTGCAGGTGATCCCCGCATGGGCTGTTTGGTGTGACAGATCGTCGCACTTGGGATCGTCGAAGGCACCGGCGAAGAAGGGGACGGGGTCGTGGCAGCCCGCACAGAAGCGGCTGGCCTGAACGTGGCCGTCGCGCGTGAGCAAGACTTTACGCGTTTCCCGAATGCTGGCCAGATACAGTGGGTTGTTGAATGAGCTGAAGCGGTGGACGCTGTTGCTCCAGTCGGCGTGCGCGTCCTGATGACATTCGGCACAGTAGTGATCCATCATGAGTGTATTCGACGGGATGAAGTCTCCCGTAGAAGTCCGGGCCAGTGACGGTTCGAAGTACTTCGCGCCGCTCTTAGGTCCGACTGCGTTCCACTTTCGTGGGTCCTGTTCGTGAAGGGCCACCATCCCCACGACCATGACAGCGACGACCGCCAGATAGGCCCCCCCCACTCGCCAGCGAATCGGCCGGCCGGCCAGGCGATGCAGCCAGTACAGCCAGAGGACCACCAGCGGCGAGACGATGTGAGCCCAGTAGACGCCGCTGCGCAGACTGGGTGACTTGAGCTCGATGCCAGAAACTCGCAACAGCAGGAAGCCGGCAGCCATGACTAGCACGGAAAAGGCGCGGAAAACATATCGGACGCGAATGGCCCGCTTGTTGAGCCGCTTACGAGCCGTGACAAAGTGAATTCCAGAGAAGAGGACAAACGGAATGACCAGGAGCAGACCCAGCAGGACGTGTGCCAGGAACATGTACTGGTACAGCCAGTTTTCGATCGTTTCGCCTGTCCAGTGGTCGTACGCTGTGATACTCAGCAGGTACAACGAGTTGGCACCCAACAACGCGACCAGTCCGCTGACGACCCATAGGACGCGATTCAACTTCGGCCCGACTGCCGGAACATAAACACGCCGTTTGCGTGGCGCGGTGCCGGGCTCGGGGGCCCGCTGCGAGTGGGGCATATTACCGATCCTGCCTGATCGACTATGGAAGTTTGGTAACCTGGCCTTCCGCGTTCACGCGGAAAATCCCCTGCGCACGCGGATCGGCGACGTACAATTCGCCTTCATGCATCTCCAACCCGACAGGCTGTATCAGCGGGGCGCCTGTGACGAACGGGACGGGTGGCATTTGGGGGGGGACGCGCCAGATTGTCTTGGCGTAACCATCGCTGATAAAGAGACTGCCGTCAGGGTGGACGGCGATTTGATGTGGAAACTGAAACGGTCGGCCGGCAACGACGACTTCCGTTTCGCCCGTGGTTGTCAGCCGCACGACATGGTCTTTTCCATGCGATACAACCAGCAGCCGGTCCTCAGAGTCCAATGCGATTCCACGGGGTGCCGGGACCGAGGCGAACACTTCCATTGAACTGCCGTCCGCCGGTCGTCGCCAGATTCGGTTGGTTTCTAGGTCGGAGACGTAGATGCG
>CALJUK010000652.1 GCA_937975745.1 uncultured Planctomycetaceae bacterium
TCACTTCGCCGGATTCGTTTTCGACATACAGATGATAGAACTTGGGGTGGCTGCCATCCGATCGCCGTTGCAGAGTCCACTCGGCCCGCAATTGCGTTCCGCCGTGGATATCCATCTGAACTTCTTCGGCCTTCTGCTCAAAGTCCTCGGTATCGGTGAAGCGGACATACGCGGCACGGAGGGGCTGATTGGCCTCCGCCCGCAAAGCCACTTTCGCCCCTTCCCAGGTATCCAGGCTGCCGACCGACTGTGTGAGAGGATCCAGCCGCATGTACTCCGGAAACGTCAGTCGGAGTTCTTTCAGCTCGGCAGAAGGGGGTTGGATCACTGTGACGGTAAAGTCCCGCGTGCGAGCATCGCCCGCTCCCAGCCGATACTGAAATTCCTGCAGAATGCCACGGCCATTCTCGCCCGTCAGAACAGCACGATACTCGTGAATGCCGTCTTCGGTCGGCCGCATCTCGACCGGCTGATCGACAAACCGGCGATCAGCCGTCGTGTAATACAGCGTCACCGTTTCGGGAATTTCACCACCCAGTTCGGCCGTCACTTCCAATTGTGTGCGTGCCAGGACTTTCACATCGCCCGGTTTGACGTCGGCAAAGCGTGTCTCGGTCGGAGCAGCGATTTCCGCAGCCGGCAGGAGCGCCCGCCAGATCGACGACGAAATCCGTTTCGGCGAGAACAGCGTATACAGGCAGAGAGCAACCACCACGAACAGCAGGGCATACGACAGCCGCATCAAGGGCCGTCTGTCGACCGCCTCGTCGACCTCCGCCTTCGACAAGCGAACGGCTGCGTACTTCTCCATCGCGCGGCGGACCTGCTCCGGAATCGACCGGCCAGACTTTTGCACATCGATCAAATTCAACAGACCGCTCTTGAGTTCCGGCGATGCATTCTCAATGGCACGGGCCGCATACAACGCGGAAATCCGGTGGGAGTAGGGAATCATCACGCGCCAGACGCACCAGGCCAGCGAGAGGACCACGACGGTCCCGAGCATCGTCGACCGCATCCACGGGCTAAAGCCACCCGGAACAACCCAGTGATCGAGCAAGACGAAGACAAGCAGATAGGCCAGCCCGAAGACCGCCACACCGCACACTGCCGTCAGCAACTCCGTCGTGCGAATGTTGGCCCGCGTCTTACGAAGCTGGTAATCCACATATTCGTCAAACTCGACGTAGTGTTCGGTGGAAGCACTCTGTTCGAGAGTTGTGGACATCCCGGATCCCGTGTCGGTCAAAACGATACGTGGTCTGGTCCTGACGGCTGGCAATCCCAACGTCGGCTGGGCGCGCACAGCCGGTGTCAGCGGCATAGAGCATTATACGGTGATCGACCGCCAGGGGGCCATCCCCACGATGATTTGTCGACCCAATCCGAAAATCGACCCGACTCGAGACCCGCAAGCCGACTGACCGGTCAGGCGAGTCCCCGTTTCTTGCGGATCGTCCATTCCAGCGACATCAGGCTGGCAAACGCGAGGAGAAAGGACCAGTGGTCCCACAAGCTGATCGACACGATTCGCTCTTCCAGTAAATTTCCCCACCCCTGGCTCTGTCGCTCCTGCAGAAAAGAGGCAAACTGCTCCGCAGGGATAGAACGTCCACCGGTCAGAGTGGCCAGTTCGTCCAGCAGGGACAGATCCGCCACCGGGTTGTCGAGTTCCAGATCTCGCTCGTCGACAATGAACCGCGTGCTGCCCGACAGACCGAAAGCGGCCCCGTCCCGCTGACCAGAAACGGTGATCCAATAATCTCCCGGCGTTTCCGTCTCGCGAAAATCGGCCACGTAATTCTCTTGTGTTTTCGCCGCCTCCAACGGCAGGGTCTGTCCGTTCGGGCCGACGACGACACTCTGGAATTCGACACCCTCAGCCGGTTCTCCGGTATCTTCACGGGCGCCAAATTCGACCGTAACCTGCTCGCCAGCCGAGATCGCCCGTGGCGTGGCTCGGACAAAGATGGATTTGTCGCCGTCCGCTTCTTTCTTCGCCAGCCACAAAATCAACTGCCGCCAGAATCGCTGATGCTCGGCTGCATGTCCCCCCAAGACCCACTGGAATGTGGTATCGCCCGCGAACGCCACGACCCGAGCGGCACCGGATTCCTGCGCGAGCAGCAGGGGAACGCCATCTTGACTCTCCGCGAGAATCTCAACGAAGTCACTCTTGGGGGTGAGTCGGCTGGCTCCCTGAAGCGCAGCCAGACTGTCCCATGCCTCACGGTTGGTCCCGGCGGAATTCGCCAATCGCATCACATAATGGGACAACCCGGCTCTCGTCGGAACCATTTTCAGCGATTGCTGCAATTGCGTGTCAGGATCAATCTGCGGCGACAGGCCCCCCGGCAGTGAGGGCATGGAAACCGGCAGAATTTCTGCCAACGGACTCGTTCCATAGCCACCCGGCCCAAAACTTTGAAAGCCGCCGGACATCATCAGGCCGGCCCCTTCCGCAACGCGGCTGGCGAGGCTCCGCAACAGTGACGAACCGAAGGCCTCCGCCGCGACATCACCAATGATGAACACATCGT
>CALJUK010000653.1 GCA_937975745.1 uncultured Planctomycetaceae bacterium
CTTCGTAGTCCATGCCGACCAGGTCGGTCAGAACCTGCGTCAACCGCTCGCGCAACAGGGGCAGGTTATCCTGCTCGTTGTAAAAAGGGGTGACAACGGAAATACGTGTCATGAATTCAGGCCTGTAGCGTCAGCGGCGTAGGCATCGTTGATCCCGGCGAAGGTGACGAAGGACGGGGATCTGACGACAGAATCGATGCAGCATCCGAATGCCGGCGGAAGAGCGCCTTATCTCCGATCGTACCGGGGCAGAAGACGTGTGGCAATTTGAGGTTGATCCTACTCGGTCGGGAATTGGGCGTGCTCGGTCGACCGTGACGATTACAGCGATTTGGCGGGAAAGCAAGATCATGCGACCTGCGCATCGGGATGGGACTGCATACACCCCGCCCTGCCTGGACAACGTCTCGCGCGAGTCCTCGCCTCGTTTGACCCGCTACCTCATCAATTGCCGGATGCCATCCATCAATTGCAGGTCCACAGTAGGATCGCAAAATGCCACGCTGACTTCGTATCCCCCCTGCAGATACGCTTCGGCCGTCGGCAGATACCACGGACCGCCGTCGCCGTACCCGGCGATCGCCAAAAAACGATCCGGGTACATCGCCTGTGTGCGGAGTTGGTACTCCACAAACGGCTCTCCAGGAAGATGCAGCACGGAGATGTCATTCACGTGTAGTGCGCTGAGGGTCAAGGGGATTTGTCGTTCCAGTCTCCTGAGCCAGGCCAGAGTAAAGGCTGGCCGATTACGGGTGACGACACGTTGAGACCGGTCGGCAATCAGCCGCTGAAGTTGTTCGGCATCGAGATCGCGACGGGGGCGCGGAAGAAGAGGGTGGGTCCTCCAGGCGAGCGTGCGAAGCGGGACTGGGTTCAAACGTCCGGATGCAGCCTCCATTGCCTCGTAAACCCGCTGCGCAAGCTCTGGGCGGTTTGCCTTGACTGTGCTGTTCTTGTACTTGCCCGTGTAGATGTTCCCGGCACATGCCGTGAAGTAGAGATGTGTCGAGGCGGGGTCGTCATGTTGTTCTTTCAGCTGCCGCGCGAGCCCGACGAACTCGCTCGTCACACGACCCATGTCGCAACAATGGCTGATGGGATGAACTGCGAAATAGTAGCAGGCGGCAACTTTCCGCTCCCCGTCGTAGAAAGCGATGGCTTTCAAGGATGGATCAATGACTCCGGCGGGCAAATGGCGAACGTCGTCTCCGCTGGGGGCAACGCTTCGGTTTTTCAGGACCTTGCCATCATCGCCAAGGATCCGGCGGTTCGACGCGACCTTCTCGACTTGCGCCTCCGCGGCGGCGACATGTGTCACCGCACGCGTGGACTTCAGCTCATTGCTGACCGTGGAACGGGCTCGATCGAGACATAGCGCAAAGAACTCGGGATCGCAGTTGGGGGGCAAGTCCGGTTGCTCCCGGACGATTCTGTCTGTCTCCAGGCAGATAAATGGCGCATCGTGTTGGTGGACGCATTGCACAGCCACTCGATCCGGCGTTGTGCGGGCAGCTTCGGCAAACGCCGCGCGAAACTGCCGGTGTGCGTCATTGCAAAGGCCTGTCCAGTCGATAGCGCAAAGGACAATCGGTAGGCCCTCGCCGAGCAGTACGAGACCAACGGCTTTAAGAGGATCGTCGATCTCCGTGACCGCTGGAATCCAACCACCGCAGAGAGAATGCCCGCGCGGAGGTGTCACGTCAAACTCAAACGTTGCGATCGACCATCGATGATTGTGTTCCATCCGGAGTGCGCTTTCGTGGCAGTCCGATCATTGCCTGGTTTTCGTCGACGGCAGCAGATACGCGATCAGATCGGCCATGTGTTGCGGAGTCAGTTTCTTTTCCAGACCTTCGGGCATCAGCGACTTGCCAGAATTACGCATGATGTCAATGTCTTCCCGGAGGACGGTCAATTGTTTTCCCTCGGGCTGTCGCAGTGTGATGCTGGTGGCTGTCTCGGACGCGATGACACCCGTGCTGATTCGGCCATCATTCATCACGACGATATATTCGAGAAAGTTGGGTGCGACTTCCCGGCTGGGATCGAGCAGATTCACCAGCAGTTGTTCGGGGGAACGATTCTGAATTGTGGCCAGGTTCGGGCCGACCTCGTGCCCGTGTTTGTTCAGCCGATGGCAATTCGCACATTCCCGCCGAAAAATTTGTTCGCCGCGCAGCGGGTCACTGGCAAGCGAGAGCGCCGGCTGATATTCGGCGATCACCGTGGCCCGTGGTGTGACAACGTCACCGGAGAACAATCGCAGGGCTCGGTCCCGCATGTTTCGGTTACTGCTTTGCTTGTAGATGTCGCGGCGGACGTCGGCAATGCGGCTGGCAGGAACAACGCCCGCCGCGACTGCATCGAGGAGTGCTGGAATCCATACCGTCCGTGTCATCAACCGATCAACGAGTTCCGCTTGAACTGCCGGTGTTAGCGTCGAGTGCTTTTCCAGCAGAATTCCGGCAATCTCGGAATTGGGAAAGCTCGTCAGTGCGCGGATCGCGGCCGACTGAATTGTCGGGGGATGACGGCTTCCGAGCAGCTCTGTCAGTGGACTTTGAACGGACGTGAATCCGCCGTAGCTGAGCAGTTCGATGGCTTCTAGACGTGTGGG
>CALJUK010000654.1 GCA_937975745.1 uncultured Planctomycetaceae bacterium
TGCGCACGCCGATTCATCAAGTCGAGGCGATTGTCGAGGGCCGTCTGGACAGCTTCATCATACCCGATTTCGAACGGTTCTAAAGTGATTAATTCGACTCGCAGCCCAATTTGGATCACCTGCAGGCCTTGCGAGATTTTCAGCAACTGTTCTCGGGCATTCTTAATCTTTTGGACAGTGTCATTCTCCCGGATCTTCTGAGCCTGACCACTGGACAACAGTTCTTTGGTTTCTTTCAGATCGGACTCCAATTCCAGCAGGGTCTCCTTTAAACCTGCGTACAAACGCTCATCTCGGGCAACATCCCGAACGGTCCGTTCGTAATCCTCCGGATTGGCAAACCGTTTCGATTTCTCTCCAGACGGATCGCTGATTGGCTCGTCGCTGATTGGCTCGTCATTGAGAATCCGCTTCACTTGGACCAGATCGGCCTCGACAAGCTCCGTTCCGTTTGTCCGCACGTTTTGCAGGAGTCGCTGGAGGTCGTCGGCAATCTCGCGGAGCAGGTCAATCGCGAGTGGTGGCGGTTCCACATCGGCTGCATTATCGGCCGATGTGAGCAGGGCCGTTCTCGCGACGAAGTCCTTGACCTCCTGCTCGACTCCCTGCAACCGGGGGTCAATCAATTCGAACGCTTTCAGCAGTGACGTGTCGAGAGAAATCGGCATATCGGTCGGCAAACCGAGCTGCAGTTTGTAGGCATCCAGCGCATCCTGGAAGCTCCGCTCGGCGTTCCGGAGCGTGTTTCGAGCGCCGGCCAATTGCGTTTCCAACTGGGCCACGGACAGTGTGATCACTTCCCCCCGGACCCGTTGAACAATGTCACCAATGGCGGCCTGGTAGGCCGCATCGTTGCTGACCTGCCGCAGTTCTGCTTCCTGGGCGTCATTCATCGGGCCCCGCCACGAAAGCAGTCCCCGTGCGGCGTTCTAAGTGCGTTGAGCGACCAAGTCGGCGGGAATTTCAAAGTTGGGGGGCAGATTGGGGAGATTTTCCGAGATGACCTCGGGGCGTTGGCCCGCCAGAGCCCGTTGAATCTCAGCCTGCTCTTCCAGGCGCTCGTTGTTTCCGCGCTGGTTGGCCACGGCCTGCAATTGCAGCATCAGCCCCAGATACGAGGAGGAAATCTCCGTAAAGAACTCCTTCCGGAAGCGGGCCAGATCACGCAGTGTGTACAAGACATTGCGCTCTTGTTGTGTCAGGTTGGCCAGCACGACTTTTCGGCCGGCCCCCTGAAAGAGCGGCTGCACCAGCGAGTACGACAACAGGCTGGACGTCGACGTCTGGTTCGAGCCAGAGAACAACCACAACGTGTTGTTGGCCAACTCCACGGCCCATTGACCGCCGGCAGGGAGCAACTGGCTGACTCCGGCCGCGGCCGCCATTCCGACACTGTCCGGATCACCAGGATTGGCAGTATGGACCAGGCTTCCCGATGGCCGACCGCCGCCGATTCCCAGGTAACGAGCATCGAATTGAAATCGTTGCAGCGTCAATTGCAACGCCGCCAAGAACGCATCCTCGACAATCGTCTGGTAGTCGCGGTTGTGGATCATGGCCAGTTCAACGGCCTGGTCCAACGCAAGCCCAGCCAGGCCCGGTTTGGGGGCGGCTGTGGGTTGGAATTCCTCCCGCTGCAGCCCGAACGCATCGAGCCACTGCGGATTTTCGATCGAGAACGCGACGCCAAACTCGTGCCAGCTTTTGTAGCCCGAGAAGCCGGCCACTTCGTGCATTAATTCGTGGGCCGCCGGATCGTCGGGCGGCAGCGGCTCGAAGTCGATATCGTGCGGGTTATAAAACCGGCTGCGGACATCCGGCTGGACGTTCAAGCGAGGGACAATCCATCGTTGGTCGGTCAGTTTCTCCGCCAGCAATTGGTACGTGTCGAGCTCTGCCTGTTGTCGCCAGAACGGTCGCGAACAACCGGTCGGCAACAGGACTGTTCCCGCCAACATACAGCACAGCACGGGGCGAAATATCCGACCGGCCAATGCCTGGCGGTGGGAATGCACGCTCTGCTTCTCGGGAAACGCCCGCGTCATTGTTGATTGCTCCGGAGAGGCTCGACAGATCTGGACGGCCACGCCGGATTGCCTTGGTGGGGAACCGACCAGGTCTCGGCGGGTCGGTCGCCAGACATCGCCAGTCGTTCCACCAGACGGCTGGTTTCCGCCAGAGCTGACTGTGCCGCCCGGTCCGATGCGAACAGGGGGGCCAGTTGCCGCCTCAGCAGTTCGTCCGCTTGAGATAGAAGTCGCTGCCCCTGTTCGGACAGACTCAACAGGCGTTTGCGGCGGTCGTCGGGGTCGACCGACCGAACAACCAGTCCGTCCCGGTACATCCGTTCGACCACCGTGCAGACGTTCGATTCAGTCACATGCGTCAGGCGGGCAATGGAAGCTTGATCGACCCCGCCTGTCAGAGACACTTCCGCCTCGCTGCCAGACTGCGACGACGCAGTTCCGGCCGCGTCGCGAATGGCCGTCAGGACAACGTACCGGGCATCGGTCAGATTCAGGTCTGCCAGCAGGCGGCTGATGAAGGCCCGCGACTGCTGGCCCACCTGCAACAGCAGAAGCGCCCAGCACTCAGCTGGAATGGCATCTTCTGCCCTTGTTGAGACTGTCGGCGTCTTTCCGGCGGAATCTGCCGCGGAATACTCGTCACCCGGATGCGGCGGATCGCGGCGAAATCGTCTTTCCTGGGACATGCGAGAAGTCTTTGTAACCAGTGGGTCGCGAGCGAAGGGATTCCTGCGTGCACTGCGCACGGGGTTCCGGCGGATGATCCGCTGATGGGCTCTCCACTGTTTGATTCGGCAAGGATTCCTTAGCTCCTGAAGGAAAAATCGATAAAGGCGCGCTAACCCGAATTCTTTGCCGAAAAGTCACATTCCACCGCTGGAAGCATCTTCTGTTAGAGCCTGGAACGCTCGGCCGCCGGCTCTAGGGCCGCTTGCGTACCGGTTTCTGTTGGTCAATAATGGTTTCCCCACGAAATTAATCTCAATGAACCGCGCTGGTGCTCCCTGCCGTTGGGTCTCGACAACGACTGCCAGCATCCCAGCCTGCGACGCTTTCCGGCTGGCCTTTCGTGGTGGCGGAACCGCGCGGACCCCATTCCAAGGCGAACTCGACAGATGAACTCACTCCGTCAAAGCTACGGCCGCGTCGACCGGCCGCTGGGAATTGCCATCACCCTGCTACTTCTGCTTGCTCCGCTGTCAGTCGTGGAAGCAGGGACAGATCTTCCTCTCGAGTTGAAGCAGGGGGACAAGATCGTTGTCCTCGGGAATACACTCGCCGAGCGGATGCAGTATTTCGGCCGTTTCGAAACGCTGCTGCACAGCCGCTTTCCCGAACTGAAACTGACCGTGCGGAATCTCGGCTGGTCGGGCGACCAGCTGACAATGCGGCTGCGTTCCAAGGACTTCGACGACCACGGCCATACTCTGCTGGACCACAAGCCGGATGTCGTTCTGGCGATGTTCGGTTTCAACGAGTCGTTCGCGGGTGAGGCGGGACTACCGGGGTTTCGGCAGGATCTGACAAACTTCATCGCTGACATCCGCAAACTCAACTACCACAGCACAACTTATGAGCGCGGGTCTCAGGACGGGACGCAACAGGAACGCGAAGGCGAACCGGCCAAGCAACCGACGCTGGTTCTGGTCTCACCAATTGCACACGAGAATCTTCACAGCCGGACACTTCCCGATGGCGAACAGAGCAACGAGAACCTGGCGTTGTACACGGCTGCCATCCGCGAGGTCGCTGCCGAAAACAATGTCCCCTTCGTCGATCTCTTCACACCGACTCTGAAGGGCTATTCACAATCGAAAGCCACCTGGACGATCAACGGGGTCCACCTCAGCGATTCCGGGTACCAGCGGCTGGCACCCATCCTGGACACGGCATTGTTTGGTCCGCGCCCGGCGGAACTCGGCAAGGGAATTGATCTGTCAAAACTGCACGCGGCCGTCAATGAGAAGAACCTGCAGTTCTTCTACGACTACCGTGCGATCAATGGGTTTTACATTTACGGCGGCCGGAAAGAGCCCTTTGGCGTGGTCAATTTCCCGCCAGAGTTCGATAAGCTGCGGAAAATGATCGTCAATCGCGATCATCGCATCTGGGACATCGCGCAGGGAAAATCTGTTCCTGAGAAGATAGACGATAGCACGACGGGCGATTTCGTCGACATTGCCACCAACATCAAGACCGAGGTGGTGATCACCTCGCCCGAGGATGCGATTCAGGCCTTCACGCTGCCCGAAGGCTTCCAGATCAACCTGTTCGCTTCGGAGGTGGAATTCCCCGATCGCGAGCACCCGGTGCAATTTACGTTCGATGCCCAAGGGCGACTGTGGGTGGTGACGATGCCCTCCTACCCGATGTATCTGCCCGGGACTCCCGTCAATGACAAAGTCCTGATCCTCGAAGACACGGACGGCGACGGGAAAGCCGACAAACAGACCGTCTTTGCCGACGGCCTGCATGTCCCGACCGGAATCGAGTTGGGTGACGGTGGAGCCTATTTCGCCCAGCAGCGACACCTGATATTCCTGCAAGACACAGACGGGG
>CALJUK010000655.1 GCA_937975745.1 uncultured Planctomycetaceae bacterium
TGGTCTGGCCCGTTGCTGTTGTGAGTGTCACCCTGCTCGGCCTCCCACAGGAATGCCAGAAGTGAGCCAGCCACCGGAGGGGATTACGACCAAGTGCGTGGTCACTCGGGTGATTGACGGGGACACGGTTGACGTCGAGATAAGGCGCAAGTTGCGCGTTCGTCTGCAGGACTGCTGGGCACCGGAACTCCGGAATGAGGGTGGCCCCCAGTCTCGGGACCACCTGTCGAGACTGGTGGGGATGACGCCGATTGTGCTGCACATCCCGGCGGACGATGACGGGGAGATCAAGGACGTGTTCACGTTCGGGAGGATCGTTGGGGAATTGTGGAAAAATGGGGTGTGCCTCAATCGCCAGATGGTTGAGGACGGATTCGCGGTCGAGGAGAAACCATGAAGCGGTTGTTGATGGCGGCAATTTGCCTTTTTCTGAGTCCGTCGGTGGTGGCGGCTCAGGACGTTGACAGCATCTGCCCGGACTGTGGCCGGCCGATGTCTCAGCACGTGTCGTCAGGCCAGATTGGCCAATTGGACTACGATCCGGTCGTGTCGCAGCCAGTGCCACAGCGACTGCCGGTTCTGCCGCGGGTGGCTGTGCAGCAACCGGTGCAGACGTATGCCATTCCGCTGCGGATTCCGCGGCCGACCTACCAATTGAGATACAGCGGGGTCGTGTACGTCGACGCTCTCGGTAACCCGGTGCGTCGCGGTCCAGTCCGATTACACAGAAATCGGCCAGCGTGTCTAAGACTTCCTCGTCTTGTATGGTGACACCATGCGCTGCCCCGACTGCATCAACGGAACGCTGGCGAATGGCGCAGAATGCCCAGCTTGCCTGGGGTCGGGCTGGATCAAGGCCCTGATAGTGACAGTGGCATGCTTGGCCACCTCGGCAGAGGCGAAGTTTACTGCGGCTTCCGCGTTTGGTTTGGTGATGTGATTTGCCGTGCACGAAAGCGGTGGGCTCTTGTCTGGGATGCCGGATCATTTGCGTGCTTGGTTGGAGCGATAGGAACATGCGAAATTCCCGGACTCGGATCGGTCTCCATTTTCCTGGCGTTATTCGGGACGATTCTGTGTCACGACGCAACCGTCTTGCGTTATGGTTCGTGTCGGCCGCGGTAGCCTGCCTGGCCACGACGGCGGAAGCGAAGACTCTCAGTGAGGCCCACGTCCGGATCCACGTTCGGGCGGGTCGCGCATTCGACGTTGGCAGCGGAATCGTCGTGGACGCTAGGGCCGGGGCAGTCTGGACCTGTGCCCATGTATTCGCCAGCGGGTCTCGGACATGCAAGGTCGAGCTACGTGACCACCGGAAGGTGCAGGGGCGACTGCTATTCGCGGATCACAGAACGGACGTCGCCGTCGTGGACATCGATGGGAAGCACGTCCGGAAATACTACCGACCGATGCCTCGCGGACACCGACTGAAACGCGGTGAGCAGCTGTGGATATATGGATGGCGCCGAGGTGCCAATCAGGCGACAGTCGCGACATGCCGATTCCAGCGGTATCTGAGGACAGGGGGCGGTGGACGGAAGATCATCACCACTGGCTATTCGACCGTAGAAGGCGAATCTGGCGGTGCTGTGGTCGACAAGAATGGCTATGTCGTTGGTGTTGTGATGGGTCGTGAGGAAGGAATGCGCGGAGTGTCATGGCATGGGGACGCTCGCGTCATCTTGTCCAGAATGCCGCGGCGGTCGGTTCGGCGGACTCAGTTCAGACGCTTACGCCTTCAGGTCTGGTCGGCCGACTGGTGCGGCCCATGTGTCCGGTTCTGGGATGCAATCCGAAACGACCGAGCGTTCGGCGGCGCACTTCGCGACCGATTCGAGATCGAGAAGGTCGACTTCGACACGAACCGTGAGGCGGCCAGAGCCCGCGGCATCACTCAGATCCCGACGTTTGTTGTGGGAGGGCGTCGCCTGGTGGGGTTCAACGACCCTGGTTCGCTTCTGAGGCGACTTGCGGCGTTTCGCGACACAACAGTCGCCGAAGCATGCGAATGCGGCTGTGGGCACGAGGGCTGCTCGTGTGGTGGTGCCGCTGGGCCTGGTGAGCGTCCGCCACTCGAGCAGCCTGACCCGCCACGTGAGCGACCGCCGACCGATACCGTGAGTGGCCTGGATGGTGAGCTGCTCCGACGGCTCATGGCTCTGCTTGAAGAGGCCGACGACGCCCGCGACAAGTTCGGCAAGCTCCAGGCACGGGTCGGGTTGCAGTCGAGGCGG
>CALJUK010000656.1 GCA_937975745.1 uncultured Planctomycetaceae bacterium
GTCTGATAGATTTGCGGATTGACCACGTTGACGGGGCGTTCTCCCTGCAATGCGGCCAGAATCTGATGTGCCGATCGCATCCGCAGATCGTGCAGCGACTCGACCGAGACGAATGCGGCGTGGGGAGTCGCAATGACGCGCGGGTCGGCGAGCAGCGGGTCGTTCAGGTCGGGTGGCTCCTGCTCGAAGACATCGAGACCTGCCCCGGCAATCCGGGACTGCTGCAAAGCGTCCCAGAGAGCACCCGAGTCGATCAGTCCGCCGCGCGACGTGTTGATGATATACGCTGACGGCTTGATCCGGGCGAGGGCGTCACTCGAAATCAAATGCCGCGTCTTGTCGTTCAGCGGACAGTGCAGCGAGATGAAATCGCTCGTCTCGAACAACTCATCCAGCGAGACCATCGGCACACCCAGCCCGTGGTCATTGCCCGACGGAGAGTGGGCCACGACACGAAGTCCGAGAGCCCGTGCCTTGGGGAGCGAGGCCTGCGCGATCCGGCCGAAACCAATTAGCCCCAGTGTCTGCTGACTGAGGCGGTGCATCGGACCGGCGGCTTGCAGGTCGTACTTTCCCCTTTTGATTTCACTGTGAAAGAAACCGATCTTGCGGGCACAGGCCAGCAGCAGGGCGAGCGCGTGGTCGGAGACTTCGGAAAGGCAGTAATCGGGGACGTTGGTCACCGGGATGCCGCGGCGTGTTGCGGCTTCCACGTCAATGTTGTCGAGCCCAATTCCCATGCGTGCGACAATACAGCAACGGGGGGAGGCTTCGATCACCTTGGCCGTCACTTTGGCCCAGCAGGTAGCAATCGCGTCGACGTTGGCTGCCAGTTCGACCAGGGCTTCTTCCGACTCGTCTTTTGCCTCGACTATGTCGGCACCGATGGCCGTGAGGATTTCCTGCTCGACCTCGGCGTCACCCCATGGCAGGTCCGTCATTAACACGCGCATCGTCGCCGTCATGATCCTCTCCGGGCAGTGTTCTTTCTGCTACGGGGCGAGGTCGAACGTACTACGACTTTTGCGAGGCTGCAGCCAACTCCGCCATCCGAATTGCCGGCTCGACAACTCGCTCCCAGTTGTCGTGGAGGTAGTTCGGCGGGCCACCCTTGATCGAGACAACCTGGGCGACCTGGATGGTAGGAACCATCTCGATGGCATCCCACGGGCAGACTGTCAGTTCGTACGGGTCCGACTTCTTTGTGGGGATATGCACGCAGACTTCGCAGCCGACACAGCGTTCGACGTCGATTTCGCACCATGACTGCAAAGGCCCGAAAGTTTCCCCCGGAACCTTGTAAATGCAGTCCACCGGACAAACTTCCAGACAGGCTTCACAACCTGTACAGTTGTCTGCGTTAATAATGGCCACTTCCTTGGGAAGCTTCTTGCGTGCCTTCTTCTCAGCCATGCGAATACCTGAATTCCAACAGAAGGTCGACTGGTTGCGAGCGACCCGCCAGCGTCGGTCATGGTCTCCTGATCGCCAGCGTGCTTCACCAGATGTAGTTTAGTCACCGATGCCGTCTGTTTCCACGCCGAGCGGCGGTAGATTTCACCGCTTCCTCATCCACTAGACCCGCATCCGGGGCATTTCGTCGGCGGCGGATGGGCTGGAATGCCAGCGGACGAGGCAATTGTTGCGTCGAAACGATTTCCGGCAACACATCGTCTCCCGGCGAGGGACTTCCACCTTTCCATTCCGTTTCATCGGTCGGACCGGGGAAACCCGATTCCTGTGCTGTGTGCGTGTCTTCTGTTCCGGCTGTAACGAGTTGTGAATAAAGAGGTTGTGTTTTGTTTTGTGTTGTCAGGACGGCACCTGTGAGGGCCATCCTGGCGTTGTGAAAAATGGTGGTCCCGACTAGAATCCCGCCCCGGACCTCGTCAGCGGGACGACAGTCGTTCGAGCCCGCCCGTTGAAAGTGCGCGCGTCTTCCTGCCGGATCGTCATCACGGACGTCTTTGGTTGAATCTCCACCGATTGAAAATCGCCCGAGCATGCCTGTTGTGGCTGTGGCTGGTTCATTGCCTGCCCGCTGCGTTAACTGCGGTGCGCGCGGAGGATCTCGACCGCTTGAACCTTGCCGACGGGACAGAACTCGTGGGGCGGAGTGTCGGCTTTCTTAAAGATGGTCTGAAATGGCGGGACATCACGGGCGACGAGAAATCGGTCCCGTTTTCGTCGATCAAGTCGATCGAATACGGCGTCGTCTCTCCGCAATCATTGCGATCGGGCTCTTCCGATCTGGCCCAGGATTCAGCAACGGTGTCGGCCAATCTGATCGAATCGCAAGCCGCGTCGTCACCGGCGGTCGGTGCTTCTGGACCGGAGCTACCCGATCCATCCACCGTGAAAATCGGATCGCCATCGGAAGAAGCCGGAGAAGAGACAATCAATTCCGGTGACCTGGAAGCCGCTCTGATCGAACCCGAGCCGGACGACGCCAACTGGATTTCCAACGAGGCACTCGTCTCCGCGTACGACAGACTGGCGACGGTCAGTGAGAGTGTTTACATCACGGTGGCGGAGACGTCAAAAGAGTTCGAGGTGGGAGCCCGCTGGCTGCAGGGGAACAGCGACGACCTCTACATCAATCTGTTAGCCAAGTTCGAGCGTAAAACCGAGAACCAATTGTCACAGATGGACGCTGGCGGTCAGTACGGAAAGAGCGCGGGTTCGTTGGCCGCCAATCGCTGGTACGTCAATATGACGAACGACTTTTCCCGCGATGGGCCCTGGATTATTTTTGCCGCCTCACGCAACGAGTACGATGAATTAGAACATTTGGACTACCGGGGAACACTCTCTGGTGGGCTCGGCTATCGGTTCATCAACGAGAAGGACAAACGCGTCGTGACTCGACTGGGGCCCGCTGTCACGCGCGGGATCTACCCGCATTCCCAACCCGAGCGAACGCCGCGCGACTTGTACGGCGAACTCCAGCTCCGCTGGCCCACGTTCCAGGAGGGGATCTTCGATCACAAGACGAACGTCCATCCCAGTATCCAGGACTGGGGCATCGTCCGTATCGTGAGCACTAGCGATCTGGCGTTTCCGCTCGGCGCGGATGGCCGCTGGAAGCTGAAACTGGGGCTACGGTACGAGTTCGCCGGCGCACCGACCGCAGGCCGGCAGCACTCCGACTACACATCGAATATCTCGCTGGTTTACAAACGGAAGTAGCAGTTACCGTGGCTTGGCCAGCGTGACCTCCAGTGTGATGTTCTTCCCGTCGCGGACCACAACCACCGGGACAGTGTCTCCGGCGGAGAACTTCCGCAACGCCAGGTCAAAGTCATCCAGCGTGTCAATCTTGTGCGGCCCCATTTGAATGATGCGGTCACCGGGTTTCATGCCAGCCCGGTCAGCAGGACTATCGGGCGAGGCACCCGAAATCGCGTATCCTGGGCCTTCGCCTCCAAAATCCGGAATGCTGCCAAAGTAGGGGCGACTGCCATTTCGCTCGGCTGTGGCCGGAGCGGCAACGCGGACATAGACGGGCTTTTCGGGACGAGTGGCCGTATCGATCACCAGTCGTTCCATCAGGTCCACAACGATCTCCATGCCGGCCAGGTTCAGCTTCTGCCAGTCATCCGACGGCCGATGGTAATCGGGGTGAGCACCCGTGAAGACGTGCAGTACGGGAATCTGACGCGCGTAGAATGACGTATGGTCGCTGGGACCAAAACCTTCCGGCTTGGGCGTCAATGCCAGGTGAAAGTCGTCGGCCAATTGGGCCAGAAGTTCTTCCCAGCGTTTGGCCGTCGCACTGCCGAAGACCTGCAACTTGTCCTTCTCCATCCGCCCGACCATATCCATGTTGAACATGGCGATGGTTTTTTCGAGCGGGAAAATTGGCTGCTTCACGTATTCGCTGGAACCAAGCAGTCCGAGTTCTTCGCCGGTGAATGCGATGAAGACAACGCGGCGTGGCAACTTGTCTTTGCGGCTTCCCAGTTGCCGGGCCAGTTCCAGCAGACAGGCCGTTCCCGAGGCGTTGTCGTCAGCACCGTTGTGAATGGCTTTCACGCCGGGGGACAGGGACCCTTCACCGCCGTATCCCAGGTGGTCGTAGTGAGCGCCCACGACGATTGTCTCGTCAGCCAGAGGACCTGTTCCTTCCAGCACGCCAATGACGTTCTTCACGTTGATTTTCGTCCGCGTCAGATCGGCCGTGGCCTTGAGTTTCCAGCCGGTCAATTCGGCCGTCGCTGGCTTGAGCGTATGGTCAATGGCTGCCTCCAACTGATCAAGCGATTTGCCCAGACTGTCTTCCAAAGCCTGATTGCAGACCGCGTGGCTGATATGAAACACCGGGATCGACCGGGCGCTCATGCTCCCGCCATAGCCGAATTCCATCAGCTCATCAAACGGACCGACGTCGCGGGCTGCGGCTTCGTAAGCATCGAGAGACTTGTTGAGTTCTTGCTCGGCAGCCGCCTTGGCCTCAGCGTCTTCCGACTTCCGCCAGGCGAGCGCCGCATGGGTCACCTGATCGGACAGTTTATGGAATTGCGTCGCGCTCTCGGCTTTTTTTTCCTGAATGGAATGTGGATCGTTGACGAACAAGATGGCTGCGGCACCGGCCGTATACGCGTTGCTGACTTTGGACCGCAGGTCCGCCTGCCGGCCGATGCCACCATGCGGATTGGCAAACGGGCCATGGGGATTTCCCTGCTGCGGAACCCGCCGCATGATAATGACGGCCTTCCCTTTGACGTCGACGCCAGCGAAGTCGTTGTAGCCTTCGTCTTCGGCATTGATGCCATACCCGCAGAAAACCACGGGGATGTCGACGGTCCCGGCCCCACCGAACGAACAGGGGACATAATCGGTGTCGATCTTGGCCAAAATCGTCTTCCCGCCCGGCCCCATCAAAGTCAGATTGTTGTTCGGGCCAAGTTCAGCACCGGTTGTCATCGAAAAATGCTGGAACGATTGGCCCGCAATGGTGTCGACTTTCAGCCCGGCCTTGGCGAACTCCTGGTGGATGTAGTCAGCCGCCTTTTCGAGTCCTTCGGTCGCGACACCCCGCCCTTCCAGCTCGTCCGATGCAAGAAGTTTCACATCCTCCGCCAACCGCTTCTGAACGGGTGACGTGGCTGCGACGACCGCCTGGTCTGTTGCTCCGGGTTTCGCATCAGCCGCGATACCAGGCAGGGGCACTTCTCCGACAGCCAGGGCCAGCCAGGCGGCGATTCCGGCGATCAGGATTCGGTTTCGGCGTGTTGCACGAATCACTCCGTGCTCAGCCGTATCGCGACAGGAACGTTCCATTTCAAACCACATCAGAATGTGTCCTTATCCAGGCAAGGTGCAGACACGGGATGTCGTGTTGCGGGCAGACATAGTGGGGATACCGGGGCGGGATGCCGAGGCTCGCTCAGCAGAGCATTCTATACCAACGAGGAAAGCTTCTGCCACGGGTCCCCCGTTTTGAGGAGCCGTTTGGACTGGAATCGCCGTGCGGCGGACCGGTCGCATCGGAGCCCGACATCGCCTATGCTCGTGCGCAGTCGTTAAGAATCACAGCCAACGTCGTCTGCGAGGAGTCTTCGAGACCGATGGAACTTTGCTACGACTTCGTGTCCCCCCCTCGAATTGTTTTTGGTTGGGGACGCCGACGCGAGGTGGGGGGACTGGCCCGAAGTCTGGGGCAGCGAGCCTTCATCGTCCACGGCTCGCGGACTCTCGAACGTGCGGGACACCTGGCGGAACTCTCCGACCAACTCCGTCAGGCCGGCGTCGAACCGATCGAACTGACACGAATCTCGCGCGAACCGCTGGTCGAAGATGTAGACCGGGCCGCTCAACATCTCCGGGTCGGCTTGCGGGCGGAGACCGATCTCATCGTGGCGATCGGTGGCGGGGCTGCCATCGATCTGGGAAAAGCCCTGGCCGCGATGGCAACCAATACCGAAGGGGACAGCGTTCGCGACTACCTCGAAGGTGTGGGCCGAGGCCTCGCGTTGACCGCCCGGCCGCTGCCCGTCTTGGCCATGCCGACCACAGCCGGCACTGGGAGTGAAGCGACAAAAAACGCGGTCATCTCGAACCACGAGCCAGCTTTCAAAAAGAGTCTCCGCTCGCTGCAGATGGTTCCCCGGATTGCGTTGGTCGATCCCGAGTTGGGCGTCACGGCTCCACCCGAAGTGACGGCTGCCAGTGGGATGGACACCGTCACACAGTTGATTGAAAGCTATCTCTCGCGGAAGGCACAGCCGATTCCCCAAGCGTTGTGTGTGCAGGGACTTCGCCTGGCCTTTCCAGCCGTCCGGGAAGCGGTCCACGACGGAACGTCCAGGTCAGCCCGCGAAGCGATGTCACATGCGGCATTACTGTCGGGATTGGCGCTGGCCAACTCGGGATTGGGAATGGCACACGGTGTGGCCGCCGCGCTCGGCGTCCACTGCAATATCCCTCACGGACTGGCATGTGCCGTCATGCTGCCGGTCACGCTGCAAACCAATCGAGCCCCCTGCTCTGCGGAGATGGCCGATCTGGCGAGATTGTGCGGAATCGAGGCGGCGACGACCGATGCCGCGATTGAAGACTTCATCATGCAAATTCGCGACATCAATGCGGAGATTGGTATCCCGGCGAGGCTCTCCGAGTTGGGTGTCCGCCGGGATCAGGTCTCGGCAATTGTGGCTGGCTCGCGGGGGAACAGTATGAGTGGTAACCCGGTGGATGTCTCGGACGAGCAACTTTCGTCGATTCTGGAGGGCATGTTGTGATTCTGGTGGGCGGGCTCTCCCCGGCGTGGCAGCAGATCATGCAGTTCGAACGGATCCTTCCGGGCGAAGTCAATCGGGCGGATGACGTTCTCTGGTGTGCATCCGGGAAAGTTCTCAATGTCGCGTTGGCCCTCGGAACACTTCAAGCCGATGCCCGCACGGTGTCCCCGATCGGCGGTTTGACAGGAGAAGCAATCCGGGCAGAATTCGATCGTCTGGGAATTGCAGCCGATTGGGTGACGACGACGGTTCCCACCCGCGTCTGCACGACACTTCTCGACAAGCAGACCGGCCGGACGACGGAACTTGTCGAGAATTCGCCCCCCATCCAGGCAGACGA